>NZ_JBHVET010000817.1:0-3480 GCF_042802135.1 Kitasatospora sp. NPDC057512 | reverse complement strand
GCCCGGTACCGAGCGGTACCGGGCCCTGCCGCGTGTCCGGCGCCGTTACTCGAAGGACGGGCCGGCCGTGCGGGTGCGCTTGATCTCGTAGAAGCCCGGGGTGGAGGCCACCAGCAGGGTGCCGTCCCACAGCCGGGCCGCGGCCTCGCCCTTCGGGGCGGGGGTGACCACCGGGCCGAAGAAGGCCACCCGCTCGCCGTCCGCGCCCTCGACCGCGATCACCGGGGTGCCGACGTCCTCGCCGACCAGGGTGATGCCCTCCTGGTGCGAGGCGCGCAGGGCCTCGTCGTACGCGTCCGTGTCGGCCGCGCCGGCCAGCTCGACGGGCAGGCCCGCGGCCACCAGGGCGGCCTCGACGGTCTCCCGGTTCTGCGGCAGGCCCTGGTTGTGGAAGCGCACGCCCAACTCGGTGTAGAGCCGGCCGAGCACCTCCGGCCCGTGCTGCTCGGCGGCGGCGACGCAGACCCGCACCGCGCCCCAGGCGTTGTCCAGCAGCTCCCGGTAGGTCTCCGGGAGGTCCCGGTGCTCGTTGAGCACCGACAGGCTCATCACGTGCCAGCGCACGTCGACCGGACGCACCTGCTGGACCTCGATCAGCCAGCGGGAGGTCATCCACGCCCACGGACAGGCCGGGTCGAACCAGAAGTCGGCGGTCTTGCGCTCAGCGGCAGTCGTCACTGCGGGTGCCCTTCGTGAGGTCGTCCGGGACACGGAGGAGTTCCGCCCCGGGAACGCCAACACCCGCCCGGCACCGCTGATTCCGGCGCGAACGCGGCGGCCTGTGCAATGGTACTGACGCCACGGGGCGTGAAAGGATGACCCCGCGTGCGCGGGGCACCCCCGCGCCGAGACCGCACCACTCACAGGCGCACCACCGTGCGAGCCGGACAAAGGAGTACCGCCGTGCCGGGCAAGAACCTCAGCCGCGACGAGGCGCAGCAGCGGGCCAGCATCCTGGCCGTGGACGGCTACCAGGTCCGGCTGGACGTGACCTCGGCCCCGGACCGGGAGGCCGGCACCTTCCGCTCCACCACCACCGTCACCTTCCGCTGCTCCCAGCCCGGTGCGGACACCTTCCTCGACCTGCTCGCCCCCGCCGTCCGCTCGGTCACCCTCAACGGCCGCGCCCTCGACCCGGCCACCGCCTACGACGGCGCCCGGGTGCACGTCGACGGCCTGGCCGCCGAGAACGTGCTGACCGTCGAGGCGGACTGCGCCTACAGCCGCACCGGCGAGGGCCTGCACCGCTTCGTCGACCCGGCGGACGGCGAGACCTACCTCTACACCCACTACGAGCCGGCCGACGCCCGCCGGGTGTTCGCGAACTTCGAGCAGCCCGACCTGAAGGCCCCGTTCACCTTCACCGTGACCGCCCCGGCCGCCTGGGACGTGCGCTCCAACGCCCCGCACGAGGACGTCACCGAGCAGGACGGCGCCCGCACCTGGGAGTTCGCGCCGACCAGGCCGATCTCCACCTACCTCACCGCCGTCGTCGCCGGCCCGTACCACGTCGCCCGCGACCACTACCGCCGCGAACTGGCCGACGGCACCGCGCTGGAGATCCCGCTCTCCGCGATGTGCCGCAAGTCGCTGGCCCCGTACTTCGACGCGGACGAGATCCTCGGCGTCACCAAGCTCGGACTCGACTTCTTCCACGAGCAGTTCGACTACCCGTACCCCTTCGGCAAGTACGACCAGGCCTTCGTCCCCGAGTACAACATCGGCGCGATGGAGAACCCCGGCTGCGTCACCTTCCGCGAGGAGTACGTCTTCCGCTCGAAGGTCACCGACGCCGCGTACGAGGCCCGGGCCAACGTCATCCTGCACGAGATGGCGCACATGTGGTTCGGCGACCTGGTCACCATGCGCTGGTGGGACGACCTGTGGCTGAAGGAGTCCTTCGCCGACTTCATGGGCTCCTACGGCCTGATCGGCGCCCGCACCCGCTACTCCTCGGCCTGGGTCACCTTCGCCAACCAGCGCAAGGCCTGGGCCTACCGGCAGGACCAGTTCCCCACCACCCACCCGATCACCGCGGACATCCGGGACCTGGAGGACGCCAAGCTCAACTTCGACGGCATCACCTACGCCAAGGGCGCCTCCGTCCTCAAGCAGCTGGTGGCGTACGTCGGTTCGGAGGCCTTCTTCGAGGGCGCCCGCCGCTACTTCAAGCGCCACGCCTTCGGCAACACCGAGCTGGGCGACCTGCTGGAGGTGCTGGAGGAGACCAGCGGCCGCGACCTCAAGGCCTGGGCCGCCGCCTGGCTGCAGACCTCCGGGGTCAACGCGCTCACCCCGCAGGTCACCACCGACGCCGAGGGCCGGATCACCGAGCTGGCCGTGCTCCAGGACGGCGACGTCCTGCGCCCGCACCGGATCGCGGTCGGCCTGTACGACCGGGACGCGGACGGCGCCCTGGTGCGCACCGGGCGAATCGAGCTGGACGTCACCGGCGCCCGGACCGTCGTCACCGAGGCCGCCGGCCTGCCCCGCCCGGCGCTGGTGCTGCTCAACGACGAGGACCTGACCTACTGCAAGATCCGCTTCGACGAGGAGTCGCTGGAGAACCTGCGCGCCGGCCTCGGCGAGATCCGCGACGAGCTGGCCCGGGCGCTGACCTGGTCCGCGGTCTGGAACCTCACCCGGGACGGCCTGATGCCGGCCCGCGACTACGTCGCCCTGGTGCTGCGGTTCGCCGGCCAGGAGGGCAACATCGGCGTGCTCCAGTCGCTGCACGCCCAGGCCAAGACCGCCGTCGACCTGTACGCCGACCCGGCCTGGCGCGGCGAGGGCGGCCGGCTGCTCGCCGACGGCGCCCTGCGCGAGCTGCGCGAGGCCGTCCCCGGCAGCGACCACCAGCTGGCCTGGGCCCGCTTCCTCGCCCAGACCGCGGGCGGCGCCGAGCATCTCGGCCTGGTCCGCGGCCTGCTGTCCGGCAGCGCCCGGATCGACGGCCTGGAGGTCGACCAGGACCTGCGCTGGTCGCTGTGGCTGGCGCTGGCCGCGGCCGGCCAGGCCACCGACGAGGAGCTCGACGCCGAGCTGGCCGCCGACAACACCGCGAGCGGCAAGCGGCACCACACCCAGTGCCTGGCCGCCCGGCCCACCGCGGAGGCCAAGGCCGCCGCCTGGTCGGCCGTGATCGACTCGGACGAGCTGCCGAGCGCCCTGGTCGAGGCCAACACCGGGGGCTTCTCGATCCCCGCCCAGCGCGACCTGACGGCCCTCTACGCGGCGCCGTACTTCAAGCTGCTGGAGCGGATCTGGGCCGACCGGACCATCGAGATCGCGATCCGGATCGTCGGCGGCTTCTTCCCGCTCGCCCAGACCTCCGAGCAGACCCTGGCCGAGGCCGACGGCTGGCTGGCCGGGCACCCGCAGGCCGCGCCGGCGCTGCGCCGCCTGGTGCTGGAGCGCCGGGACGACCTGGCCCGCGCGCTGCGGGCGCAGGCCTGCGACCGGGTCTGACGGGCCGTACGC
>NZ_JBHVET010000816.1:0-3497 GCF_042802135.1 Kitasatospora sp. NPDC057512 | reverse complement strand
CCCCGGGGGAGGCTGGAGGGGCCGGACCACCTGGTGGAGGTCCGCAGCGCGGGCGGCACACGGGAGCCCGCCGGACGGGAGGCAGGATGAGCACCCTTGCGAACCAGCTGGTCCTGGCCGAGCGGCAGGACGTCGCCCGGGGCGTCAGGCTGCTCCTCGGCCGACCGCTGATCACCGAGCGCGGAGACCCACCCGCCTTCGAGGTGATCCGCCGCCGGCAGGACCCGTTGACCAAGTGGTTCGACTACCACTGCGGCTGGCAGCTGGTGGTGGAGCCTCGCCTGGGGTATGCGCGCCTGCTCAAGATCCGGACCGTCCCCGACGCCTCGCGCCCCGCCCGTCGGCTGCGGTCCGGCAAGGCTCCGTTCGACCGCCGTCGCTACACCCTGCTGTGCGTCGTCGCGGCCGAGCTGCTCCCGGTCCCGGTGACGACGGTGGGCCTGCTCGCCGACCGGGTCGTCCAGGCCTGTGCCACCGACGAGGCGCTGCCGCCCTTCGACACGGCGAGCAGGCCCGAGCGCATGGCCTTCGTGGACGCCCTCAAGCTGTTGGAGTCCTACGGCGCACTCCTCACCGTCGACGGCGTCACGGAGAGCTTCGTGGACTCGGCGAAGGCCAAGGTCCTCTACCGGGTGGACGCCACCGTACTGGTGCGCCTGCTCGCCGCGCCCGTCGGGCCGTCCCGGCTGGCCGTGCCGGCGGAGGACGTACCGCTGCGGTTCGAGGAACTCCTGCGGGGCGCGGTACGCGAGAGCCGGTACGGCGGTGCCGACGCCTCCGACGCGCAGCGCAACCTCCGGCTGCGGCACTCGGTGCTGCGTCGGCTCTTCGACGATCCCGTCCTCCACCACGACGAGCTCGGCGCCGACGAACTGGCCTACCTGACCTCGCCGACCGGGCGCCAGATCGTCCGGCGCGCCGCCGAGCAGGGTGGCTTCGTGCTGGAGGAACGGGCTGACGGCCTGCTGCTCGTGGACCCGGACGGGATCGCCACCGACAGCCGCTTCCCGGACGACTCCGCGACGGCCCGGGTAGCCGCCCTGCTCCTGCTGGAACCGTTGACGGCCGCTCCGGACGGGCTGACACCGGAACAGCTCGCGGTCGAGGCGAACGAACTCCTGCGGCGCTTCCCGCAGTGGGCGAAGGGCTACCAGTCGGAGGACGGCGCCCAGCGCCTCGCGGCCGACGCCGTTCGCGTCCTCGGCGACTTCGGCCTGGCCCGCCGGATCGGCGACCGCACCGTCCCCCGGCCCGCGGCGCACCGATACCGGACCACCGTGCCCGACGGTCCCGCAACCTGACCAGGGAAGACTTCCGATGACCGTGACACAGCTCCCGCAGCGCTCCGCGTTCCCGACGGCGGCCGCGGCAACGCGGTGGCAGCCGGCCAGGGCCGGCATCCTCAACGTCTGGCGCTACTACGACGAGGTCTTCACGTTCCACGAGGGCCGACTGCTCCTGCGGGGGCAGAACGGCACCGGAAAGTCGAAGGCGCTGGAGGTGCTCCTGCCCTTCCTGCTCGACGCCAGCCTGCGACCCAACCGGCTGTCCACCTTCGGTGGCTCCGAGCGCACCATGCACTGGAACCTGATGGGCGAGGGGGCCTCGGGCAAGACCCGTGTCGGGTACGTGTGGCTGGAGTTCGTCCGCGACGGCGACGGCGACGGCGACGGCAACGACGGCGACGACGGTGACGGCGACGGCAGCGGCAGCGGCAGCGGTCCGGTTCGGTTCACCTGCGGCGCCAGACTCCAGGCCAGCGTGCACACCACCGGTGTCACCGTCGACTACTTCACCACCGGCGCGCGGATCGACCGCCCCGGCGGCCTCTCCCTGGTCAACGACGCGGGCCAGCCGCTCACCCGTGCCGCGCTGGCCGAAGCCCTGCAGGGCCGGGGCGAGCTGCACGGATCACCGACCGAGTACCGCAACACGGTCCGGAGCACGCTCTTCCCCGGATTGAGCGAGCAGCGCTACGACGCCCTGATCACCGCGCTGCTCCAGCTCCGCACCCCCAAGCTCTCGGAGCGACTGGATCCGTCGCTGCTGTCCTCCCTGCTCTCGCGGGCCCTGCCCCCGCTCGGCGAGGGCGAGATCACCGAACTGGCCGAGGGCTTCGAACGCCTCGACCGCCAGCGTGAGCACCTGAAGGCCCTGGACGACGAGGTGGCCGCGGCCACCGCCGTCGCGAACCAGCAACGCGGCTACGCCCAGCGCGTCCTGCGCGCCGGGGCGGCGGCACTCGTCTCCGCGACGACCGAGATGGACAACCTCGCCCGCACCGCCAGGGAGAGCGGGCAGGCGCACGCGGATGCCGTGCGTGAGCGCGACGAGAACAGGCGGGCGCAGCAGGAGCTCGAACACGGCCGGCAGGAGATCGAGGGCGCCATCGAGGGGCTGCTCGACTCCGAGGCCTACCGGCAGGGCCAGGAGCTCGACCAGCTCCGTCGCAGGACCGACCAGGCCGCCCAGGCCGCCGCCCGGGCCCGCGCCACCGCCGACCGGAAGGTTCAGGCGGCCGACGAGGACGCCGGGCGTGCCGACGACGCGCGGCTGCGTTCCGAGCAGCGGGCCGAACACACCCGGGCCGCCCGGGACGAGGCGCGCGGCGCGGCCCGGCGAGCAGCCATGGAGTCCGTCTGCGCCGAGGTGCAGACGCTGCTCGGCACCGCACCGGGTCCGTCCGGGGACACAGAGGCGCAGGGGCGTACGGCGCGCCGCCTGCTGCGCGGCGCGGTCGTCTCGCGGCACCGTCAGATCGCCGAGGTACGGGCCGCCGTAGAGCGCCATGAGCGTTCCCTCGCGGACCGGACGGCGGCGGAGCAGCACCTCGACTCGGCACGCGAACGGCTGGCCGGGGCGACCACGAAGCGCGAGGGGAACGCCCACGCCTACGAGGCCGCCGTCGACGCCCATGCCGCCCTGTTGCGCCGTTGGGCGACGGAGGAGTGCGCGGAGCTGTCGATCGACGACTCCGAGGAGCTCGCGTCCCGTGCCGCCGTCGAGACCGACGTCCTCGTGCTGGTCGAGGCCGCCGCCCGGGTGGCGGAGAGTTCCATCACCGCGGACGAGACGACCGCCCGCGCCGGCCGGGACGACGCCCGCGCCCGGCGTGACCGGGTCGTCGGGGAACTGGAACGCACCGCGGCCGCGGTCGATCTCCCGCCCGTTCCACCACGGACCCGCACGGCCGACCGGTCCGTCCTGCCGGGGGCACCACTGTGGCGACTGCTGGCCTTCCGCCCGGACGTGCCACCCGCCGACCAGGCAGGTGTCGAAGCGGCGCTGGAGGCGTCCGGCCTGCTCGACGCCTGGATGGCGCCCGACGGCGGCCTCGTCGTCACCGGACACGACACCCTGGCCGACCCGGCGGCGGCCGTGCCCGCACCGGGGCCCTCGCTGCTCGACGTCCTTTCCCCCGAACCCGACGGCCCGGTGCCGCCGAGCCGGGTGCAGCGGCTGCTCGCGGGCATCGCCTACGGCCCCACGCTCCCGAC
>NZ_JBHVET010000815.1:0-3498 GCF_042802135.1 Kitasatospora sp. NPDC057512 | reverse complement strand
GGTCCGCCGCCGGGCCACCGCCCGTACCCTCAGCGGGTGGTGAGCCGCTCGGCCAGCGCGCGCAGCGCCAGCTCGTACGAGCCGAGCCCGAAACCGGCGATGGTGCCGGAGGCCACCGCGGCGATCACCGAGGTGTGCCGGAAGGTCTCCCGGGCGTACGGGTTGGAGATGTGCACCTCGATCAGCGGCGCGGTGCGCTGGGCCGCGGCGTCCCGCATCGCGTACGAGTAGTGGGTGAACGCACCGGGGTTGATCACCACCGGCACCTGCCCGTCGGCCGCCTCGTGCAGCCACTCCACCATCTGCTGCTCGGAGTTGGTCTCGTGCACCTCGACCTCGAAGCCGAACTCCTTGCCCAGCGCGGTGCAGCGCTCGACCAGTCCGGCGTACGAGGTGGCGCCGTAGACGTCCGGCTCGCGGCTGCCCAGCCGGCCCAGGTTGGGGCCGTTGAGCACCATCACCCTGGTCACGCCGAGACCTCCGCGTACGCGGCGACCAGCAGCGACGGGTCGGGGCCCTCCAGTACGGAGGTCTTGCCGAGGCCGTCCAGCACGATGAAGCGGATCAGGTCGCCGCGCGACTTCTTGTCGATCTTCATCGCGTCCAGCAGCTTCGGCCAGGCGTCCGCCCGGTAGCTCAGCGGCAGGCCGACCGAGGCCAGCACGGTGCGGTGCCGGTCGGCCGTCTCGTCGTCCAACCGCCCGGCCAGGCGGCCGAGTTCGGCGGCGAAGACCATGCCGATGGAGATCGCGGCGCCGTGCCGCCACTTGTACCGCTCGTTGCGCTCGATGGCGTGGCCGAGGGTGTGGCCGTAGTTGAGGATCTCGCGGCGGCCGGACTCCTTGAGGTCCCCGGAGACCACGTCGGCCTTGACCTGGATGGCGCGGCGGATCAGCTCGACGGTGTGCGGGCCGGACGGGGTCTTGGCACCCTCGGGGTCGGCCTCGATCAGGTCGAGGATGGCCGGGTCGGCGATGAAGCCGCACTTGATGACCTCGGCGAGGCCGGAGACGTAGTCGTGCCTGGGCACGGTCTCCAGGGTGTCGAGGTCGGCCAGCACGCCCACCGGCGGGTGGAAGGCGCCGACCATGTTCTTGCCCTCGGCGATGTTGATGCCGGTCTTGCCGCCGACGGCCGCGTCGACCATGCCGAGCAGCGTGGTGGGCATGGAGATCCAGCGCACCCCGCGCAGCCAGGTCGCGGCGACGAAGCCGGCCAGGTCGGTGGTGGCGCCGCCGCCGAGGCCGACGACGACGTCGCTGCGGGTGAAGCCGGTCTGCCCGAG
Organism: Kitasatospora sp. NPDC057512; assembly: GCF_042802135.1. Classification (NCBI taxonomy): domain Bacteria; kingdom Bacillati; phylum Actinomycetota; class Actinomycetes; order Kitasatosporales; family Streptomycetaceae; genus Kitasatospora; species Kitasatospora sp. NPDC057512. Next base: position 2,213 of record NZ_JBHVET010000815.1, on the reverse strand, counting down.
CACCGACCAGCAGTACGCGGCGACCTCGGCGCTCTTGGCGTCCTCGGCGTTGGGCACCTGGAGCACGATGGCCTCGTAGCCCTCGCCGAGCAGGTCCTCGCGGATCGCGTCGGCGGTGGCGGCGAGCGCCTCCGGGTGGATGAGCGCCACCCGCTTGGCGCGGGTCCCGATCAGCGGCGCCAGCTCACCGAGCAGCTGGTGCCCGATCAGCACGTCGTACGGGTCGTGGCCGGCGCTGCCGCCGACGTGGATCCTGACGGTGGTGTCAGTCATGGGGGGTCTTCAGCTCCAGTGCTTCCAGTACGGCGTCCGCGACCTGTTCCGGGGTGCGCCCGGCGGTGTCGACCACGGCGGTGGCCACCTCCAGGTAGAGGGGGCGGCGGGCCTCCATCAGCTCGCGCCAGCGGGCCCGCGGGTTGACGGCCAGCAGCGGGCGCGGGGCGTCCAGGCCGACCCGCTTGACCGCGTCGGCGAGCGGGACCTCCAGGAGGACCACCGGCAGCTCGTGCAGCAGCGCGCGGGTGGCCTCGGCCATCACCGCGCCGCCGCCGAGCGCCAGGACCCCGTCGTGCCCCTCGGCGGCGGCGCGCACGGCGGCCGCCTCCAGCGCGCGGAAGCGCGGCTCGCCCTCGTCGATGAAGATCTCCGGGATGGGCTTGCCGGCCGTCGCCTCGATGTCGGCGTCGGTGTCCCGGAAGCCGACGCCCAGGCGCTCGGCCAGCACCCGCCCGACGGTGGACTTGCCACTGCCGGGCGGGCCGACCAGCACGACAACGGGGTTCGTCATCGGATGATCAGGTTGTCGAGGTAGCCCTGCACGTTGCGGCGGGTCTCGGAGACGTTGTCGCCGCCGAACTTCTCGTTGACCGCGTCCGCCAGCACCAGCGCGACCATCGCCTCGGCGACGATGCCCGCGGCCGGGACCGCGCAGACGTCCGAGCGCTGGTGGTGGGCCTTGGCCGGCTCGCCGGTGCGCACGTCCAGGGTCTGGAGCGCCCGCGGCACGGTGGCGATCGGCTTCATCGCGGCGCGCACCCGCAGCACCTCGCCGGTGGACAGTCCGCCCTCGGTGCCGCCGGAGCGGCCGGAGGTGCGCTTGACGCCCTCGGCGGTCGGGACGATCTCGTCGTGGGCCTGGGAGCCCGGCACCCGGGCCAGCTCGAAGCCGTCGCCGACCTCGACGCCCTTGATCGCCTGGATGCCCATCAGCGCGGCGGCCAGCCGCGCGTCCAGCCGGCGGTCCCAGTGCACGTGCGAGCCGAGGCCCACCGGCACGCCGTACGCCAACACCTCGACCACGCCGCCGAGGGTGTCGCCGTCCTTGTGGGCCTGGTCGATCTCGGCGACCATCGCCTTCGAGGCGTCGGCGTCCAGGCAGCGCACCGGGTCGGCGTCCAGCTTCGCCTCGTCCGAGGGCAGCGGCACCACGCCGGCCGGCGCCTTGGCGGCGGCCAGCTCGACCACGTGGCTGACGATCTCGACCCCGGCCACCTCACGGAGGTAGGCGCGGGCGACGGCGCCCAGCGCGACCCGGGCGGCCGTCTCGCGGGCGCTGGCGCGCTCCAGGATCGGCCGGGCCTCGTCGATCGAGTACTTCTGCATGCCGGCCAGGTCCGCGTGGCCGGGCCGGGGGCGGGTGAGCGCCTCGTTGCGGGCCAGGCCCGCCAGGACCTCGGGGTCGACCGGGTCGGCCGACATGACCTGCTCCCACTTCGGCCACTCGGTGTTGCCGACCATGATCGCGACCGGGCTGCCCATGGTCAGACCGTGCCGGACACCGCCGAGGAAGGTCACCTCGTCCTGCTCGAACTTCATCCGCGCCCCGCGGCCGTAACCGAGCCGGCGGCGCGCCAGCGCGTCGGCCACCACGTCGGTGGTGACCGGTACACCGGCGGGCAGGCCTTCCAGCGTCGCGACGAGTGCGGGGCCGTGCGACTCCCCCGCCGTCAGCCAGCGCAACGTACCCAACGGAGCTCCTTCATCAGCGGACCGGACCACGGCACCGCCGGGGCCCGCCCCGGGCGTGCCTTTTGTACCTGAATCCTTTCATGCCCCAGCGGCACCCGGGGGCACAGTCCGCGTGACGGACAGCAACCGGCCACGATCCGGCCGGGAACCACCCGGGAAACCGGACGGAGGGCGGGCGGACACCCGGCCGTAGGACCGGGCCCGCGCCGCGGGCCCGTCCACCGGGGTCCGTCCAGGTCCACCCG
>NZ_JBHVET010000814.1:0-3516 GCF_042802135.1 Kitasatospora sp. NPDC057512 | reverse complement strand
CCTGGGTGGGGGGGGCGGCGCCCGCCGCCGGGGTGCCGGTGGTGCTCGGGGCGCTCACCCCGACCGAGGTGGCGCACGCGGTGGACCTCGGGGCCGCCGCCGTCAAGATCTTCCCGGCCCGGGCGTTCGGCCCCGGCTACTTCAAGGACCTGCGCGGCCCGTACCCCGACGTGCCGCTGGTGGCCTCCGGTGGGGTGAACGCGGGCAACGCCGCCGAGTTCCTGGCGCACGGCGCGCTCGCGGTCTGCGCGGGGACGGACGTGGTGCCGCCGGACGTGGTCGCGGCGGGGGACTGGGCGGAGATCACCCGGCGGGCCCGGGCGTTCACGGCGGCCTGCGCCGGGGCGGCGGGGGCGTAAACGGGCCGTCGGCGTTCGCGGCGGGGCGAAGGCGGGCCGTCGGCGCTCGCGGCGGGTTGTCGGCGTCCGTGGCGTGGCGAGGCGGGCTGTCGGGACGGCCGGGATTGGACGAGAATCGGGGGCACCCGGCTCGGCCCCGGCCGGGCCCGCCCCGGCTCAGCCCCTCCCCGCCCGGCCGGCCCCGGGCCCCGGACCCGGCAGGAGGAACCGCCCATGACCTTGACCCGCCCCGGCCCCGACTGGCTCGCCGACGCCGTGCTGTACCAGATCTACCCGCAGAGCTTCGCCGACTCCGACGGCGACGGCATCGGCGACTTCGCCGGCATCGCCCAGCACCTGGACCACCTGGCCTGGCTCGGCGTGGACACCGTCTGGCTCAACCCCTGCTTCGCCTCGCCGTTCCGCGACGCCGGGTACGACGTCGCCGACTACCTCACCCCCGCCCCGCGCTACGGCAGCACCGAGGACCTGGCGGCCCTGGTGGAGGCCGCCCGCCGCAAGGGCATCCGGGTCCTGCTGGACCTGGTGGCCGGGCACACCTCCGACCGCCACCCCTGGTTCCTGGCCTCCGCCGAGGACCCGTCCGACCACCGGTACATCTGGTCCGACCGCCCGGTGGACGGCTTCGTCGCCTCGCCCGGCAGCCGCCCCGGCTGGTACCTGCCGAACTTCTTCGACTGTCAGCCGGCGCTCAACTTCGGCTATGCGCGCGGTAGTTCGGAGGAGCCCTGGCGGCAGTCGGTGGACGCGGAGGGCCCGCGCGCCAACCGGGCGGCGCTGCGCGCGATCATGGCGCACTGGCTCGGCCTCGGGGTGTCCGGCTTCCGGGTGGACATGGCCTACTCGCTGGTCAAGGACGACCCGGGCAAGGTGGAGACCGCCAAGCTCTGGACCGAGCTGCGCGACTGGCTGGACCGCGCCCACCCCGAGGCCGTCCTGCTCGCCGAGTGGGGCGACCCGGCCGCCGCCGTCACGGCCGGCTTCCACGCCGACTTCTTCCTGCACTTCGGCGGCGCGGACCACGGCCTGCCGCTGCGCTCGCTCTGGAACAACAACGGCGGGACGGTCGAGGAGTTCTGGCACCAGGAGGCCTGCTACTTCGAGGCCGAGGGCCGGGGCACCCCGCAGCCCTTCCTGGACGCCTGGCGCTCCGCCGCCGAACTCACCGAGGGCGGCGGGCAGATCGTGCTGCCCACCGCCAACCACGACTTCTCCCGGCTGGCCACCGGCCCGCGCACCGCGGAGCAACTCGCCCCCGCCTTCGCCTTCCTGTTCACCTGGCCCACCCTCCCGGCGGTCTACTACGGCGACGAGATCGGCATGCGCTACCTGCCGGGCCTGCCCGACACCGAGGGCAGCGTCCTCGGGCCGCGGTTCAACCGGGCCGGTTCGCGCACCCCGATGCAGTGGACGCCCGGCCCCACCGCCGGCTTCTCCAGCGCCCCGCCCGAGCGGCTGTACCTGCCGGTGGACCCGGACCCGCACCGGCCGGACGTGCTCTCCCAGCGCGCCGACCCGACCTCGCTGCTGCACACCGTCCGGCGGCTGATCGCGCTGCGCCGGGCGCACCCGGGGCTGGGCGCGGCCGGCGGGGTGGAGGTCCGGCACGCCGGCTACCCGCTGGTGTACACCCGGGCCGGGCGGTACCTGGTGGCGGTCAATCCGCGCCGGGAGCCGGCGTCCGTACGGCTGCCGGGCCTGCCGGAGGGCGTCCCGTCGGCGCCGGGCGTCCGGCCGCTGGAGGTGCAGGGCGTGCGGGTGGTGGACGGGGAGCTGTGGGCGGACGGGTTCTCGTACGGGGTGTTCGAGCTGGGCTGAGGGCGGTCGGGGCGGTCGGGGCGGTCGGGCCGGGGGCACGGGGGCGGTAGCCGGGCCGAGTGCGGCGGGGAGCCGGGTCCTGTTCGGGGCCCGGCTTCCGATCGGTGTCAGATAGTTGTAAGCTACATCGATAGTTGGTTGCATTTACCATCCTCATTGGTTGTATTTGCCACCTTCATGATCGAACTGACAGACACGCCACCGGAGGACGGTACGAACACCATGAGCACACCCCGGAACCCCGCCGCAGCGCCCACCCTGGGGCACTCGCTCAAGCACCTGGCCGTCCACCTGATCACCCCGCTGCTGATGTGCCTGGGCATGGCGCTCGCCTACCAGGGCGCCTTCCACCAGCCCGAGCCCCACCACCTCAAGGTGGCGGTGGTCGGCACCACGCCGCAGGCGCAGGGCCTGGCGCAGGCCATCCAGGGCAAGGCCGGGAACGCGCTCGACGTCCGCACCGTGGACGACCGGGCCGCCGCCGAGCAGCAGCTGCGCGACCGGGACCTGGTGGGCGCCTTCGTGCCGGACGCCAAGAGCCCCGAGCTGATCGTCGCCAAGGGGAACTCGGACACCTCGGTGGTGGCCGCCACGGCGGTGTTCACCAACGTCACCGACCAGCAGGGCGTGCCGCTGCACGTCACCGACCTGACCACCCCGGCCGAGGGCGACCCGACCGGACAGGGCCTGTTCTTCCTGCTGGTCGCGCTGAGCATCGGCTCCTACGCCAGCGTCGCGGTGATCGGCGCCGCCGGCGCGGGGCTGAGCCTGGCGGTCCGGGCGCTGGTCGGGGTGGCGGTCTCGCTGGCGGTCAGCGTGATCGGGATCGTCACCGCCGGGCCGGTCTTCCACGTGGTCGACCACGACTACGCGGCGATCTGGGCGCTGGGCTGGCTCTACTCGGCGGGCATCGTGCTGATCGGCATCGGCCTGCACAGCTTCCTGAAGAAGTGGACCACGCTGGCCCTGATGGTGCTGTTCGTGATGCTGAACTTCACCTCCTCCGGCGGCGTCTACCGGCCCGAGCTGCAGAACGGGTTCTTCGGCGGCCTGCACGGCTTCTGGACCGGCGCCGGCTTCCTGGAGGGCGCGCGCAGCATCATGTACTTCGACGGCGGCGCGGGCCTCGGCGGGCACGTCGTGACCCTGCTGGTCTGGCTGCTGCTCGGCGGAGCGGCCCTGGTGGCCGCGGCGATGTACGAGGGCCGCGGGCGCCGTCCGGTGGAGACGCCGGCGGAGGCCGAGGAGGAGATGGAGGAGGCGGTCGCGGTCTGACCGCGCCCCTCGGAAGGCTTCACCGGGTGCCGTGGGCATCGGCACCGGGTGGGGATCGGCGGCC
>NZ_JBHVET010000813.1:0-3522 GCF_042802135.1 Kitasatospora sp. NPDC057512 | reverse complement strand
CGGGGCCGACGGTACGGAGCCCGCGGCCCTCTGCGGGGCCGCCGGGCGGCGGAACGCCCCGGCGGCGGGTGCGGGCCGTCGCACGAGCCAGCCTGACTACCTGTCCAACCGACCGGCCCGTCATGCGCGCGGGGGCGCATTGCCCACGATCGGGTGGTCCGGCCGCACTTCGCGCGCCGACGGCCGGGCCGGGACCGGATAGTGGAGCGGTCGCCGAGGCACGGGCCCGGCGCCCTTCGTCCGGAAGACCGAGGTGTACCGCCATGCCCACCACCGCAGCCACCGACCGTGTCGGGCTCGTGTTCTCGCTGTTCGACGCCGACGGGAACGGCGCCATCGAACCGGCCGACTTCGACCTGATGGGCAGCCGTATCGTCGCGGCGCTCCCCCAGGCCGACGAGGAGGCCAGGGACCGGCTGCTCGATGCCCTGCAGCACTACTGGCGGACGCTGGTGACCGAGCTGGACGCCGACGGCGACGGGCGGATCAGCCCCGAGGAGTTCACCGCCGTCGTGCTCGACCCGCAGCGCTTCGACGCCACCATCGACGAGTTCGCCCGGGCGCTCTCCGAGCTCGGCGACCCGGACGGCGACGGCCTGGTCACCCGCCCCGACTTCCTCGCCCTGATGACCGCGATCGGGTTCGACGACCGGAACATCACGGCCCTGTTCGACGCGTTCGGCCCGGTGGACGGCGACCGCGTCCCGGTCGCGGTCTGGGCGGAGGGCATCCGCGACTACTACCGCCCCGACAAGACCGGCATCCCCGGCGACCGCCTGGTTCCCGGGACGGCCCGGTGACCCCGGCCGCCCACCAGGGCACCGGCTCCGAGCCGGTGCCCGTCGCCGGGCAGCCCGCGATCGGGCTGGCGGTGGGCCGGGGCACCGGCCCCGAGCTCGCCGCCGTCTTCGAACGCGTCCTGCGGGTGCTCACCGCCGCCCACCCCACGGGTGTGCGGATCGTCCGCTCCCCGCGCCTCTACCACTCCTACGTCTCGCTGCGCTCGCTGGACGGCCCCGCCGGGATCCAGGACCTGACCGGGCAGGACGCCGAGCACTACGAGCGGTTCTGCCGCGACCTGGCCGACGCCGGCACCACGGCCGTCTTCCGCACCGCGATCAACGCCCAGTCCCTGTACCTGGTGCGCCACCGCCTGCGCGCCGTCAAGGTCGACCTGTTACGGGCCGGAGAAACGTCACTGCTCCTGGTCCGCGACCAGGCCCAGGGCTTCTACACCGGGGAGAACCGGCACACCCCGGGAGAGGTCACCCGCACCCTGGCCTTCAGCCGGGAGACCACGGAGGACGTCGTGCGCCACGCCCTGGAGCGGGCCCGGCGCGAATGGCCCGACGGGCGGATCGACCGCATCGTGATGGCCTACAAGTTCCATCTCCTGGACGGCGCGTTCGACGCCTGGGTCGCCGACATCGCCGAGCGGCTGGGCGTACGGATCGAGGTGTTCCAGCCCGACACCGTGAACCGCAACCTCATCACCCACGGCCTGCCGGGCCGCACCCTGCTGATCGCCGGGAACGAGTGGGCCGACATCATGCACGTGGTCCTGCTGGACCGCTTCGGCGCCGATCGGCAGGAGAGCCGCTGCACGGAGAACGTGTACCTCGGCCCCGGCGCCGCCGGACTGGTCGAGTACCAGACCGTGCACGGCTCCGCCGACGACCTGGCCGGGCGCGACCTGGTCAACCCGGTGGCCGCTCTGCGCGCCGCGGCCCTCGTCGCCGAGCGGCACGCCGCGGTGCCCGGCGCCGTCGGGGCGGTCGAGACCGCCCTGGCCGTCCTGGACGACAAGGGCGTCCACACCCCGGACCTCGGCGGCCGGCACTCCACCACCGCGGTGGTCGACGCGCTGGTCGACGTCCTCGACCTGCCCGGCGCCACCACCGGATCGACCGCCCCGGTGGGCGGGCCGTGAGCGGCCCGACGGGAACGGCCCTGGTGGTGGTGGACCTGCAGAACGACTTCTGCACCGGGCCGGTGGCCAGGGCCCGGTTCGGCGGCGACGGCTCCGTCCTGGACTCCGTGGTCGCCAACAGCGTCCGGGCGGTGGACCTGGCCCGGCGCGCGGGCGTGGAGGTGGTGTTCGTCCGCTTCCTCGGCGACACCGCCCACCAGGGTGCGGCCTGGCGCGCACGGGACCGCCGACTGGGCAAGCGGCCGAAGTGCCTGGAGGGCACCTGGGGCGCCCGGTTCCACGGCGTGGCCCCGGCCCCGGGCGAGCGGGTCTTCACCAAACGGGCCTGCTTCGACGCCTTCCTCGGCGACGGCCTGGAGGAACACCTGCGCGCCGGCGGCACCGGGCACCTCGTGTTCGCCGGGCTCTACGCCGACGTCTGCGTGGACTCCACCGCCCGCACCGCCTTCCAGAAGGGCTTCCACATCACCGTCCTGACGGACTGCACCACCTCCCTGCACCTGCCCCACGACGAGGTCCTGCGGTTCATGCGCGTCCTGTACGGCGCCCGCACCACCACCGGCGACGACCCCGCGGCGTGGACGGCGCCCGCGTGCGAGGAGGACCCGTGCGCGCCCTGACCCGACCGGAGGACGGGACGGCCGCGGCGGGCGGCGTCGCCTCCGGAGTGGGCCGTACCGCCCTGCTGGTGGCGGCCGCCCGCGCCATCGAGACCCACCGCCCCGACGCCCTGGCCCGCGACCCGCTCGCCGAGCACTTCGTGCGCGCCTCCCCCGCCTCGGCGCACTGGCCCCTCCACCCCGACCAGGTCCCCGACGCGGAGGCCGACCCGCTGTGGGGGCGCCTCGGGCGCTACTTCGGGCTGCGCACCCGCGTCCTGGACGACCACCTGCTGGCCGCGGTGCGGGCCGGTACGCGCCAGGTCGTCATCCTGGGCGCGGGCCTGGACTCCCGGGCGTACCGGCTCGACTGGCCGCCCGGCCGCGTCCTCCACGAGATCGACACCGAGCAGGTGCTGGCCTTCAAACAGGCCGTCCTCGACGCGGCCGGCGCGGCCCCCGCCACCGAGCGCCGCCCCCTGGCCGCCGACCTCCGCGGCGACTGGGCCGGGCCGCTGCTGGAGGGCGGCTTCGACCCGGCGGAGCCGACCGCGTGGCTCGCCGAGGGGCTGCTGCTCTACCTCCCCGCCGAGGCCGAGCGGCGGCTGATGGCCGCCGTGCACCGGCTCAGCGCGCCCGGCAGCACCCTGGCGTACGAGCTCAAGGACGTGGCCGCCGAACCGCCGGCGGTGCGCACGGCCCCCGTGTACGTCGCGGCCCGGCAGCGGCTCGGCATCGACCTGCGCGCCCTCTTCGACGCCGGCCCCCGACCCGACTCCGCCGCGGAACTCACCCGCCTGGGCTGGACGGTGGCCGTGCGCAGCCCGTACGACTTCACCGCCCTGCACGGCCGCGGTCCGGTGCCGGAGCCGGACGACGCCCTGGCGGCCAACCGCTGGGTCTTCGCCGCCCGCCGCGGGCGGCCGGGCGGCGTCCCGGGCCGCATCCCGGGGCGCCGCTGAATTCCGCGGCTTTTCGCGGTATTCCCTGCCG
>NZ_JBHVET010000812.1:0-3525 GCF_042802135.1 Kitasatospora sp. NPDC057512 | reverse complement strand
TCTCGGCCTCGGCGGCCTTCTCCGCCTCGGCGGCCCGCTCGGCCTTCTCCGCCTTCTCGGCCTCGGCCGCCTCCGCCTTCTCCGCCTTGGCGGCGGCCCGGCGCTCGGCGTCGGCCTTCTTCTTGTCCTCGGCGATCTGCCGCTTGGCGGCGGTCGCGTAGATGTCCACGTACTCCTGGCCGGAGAGCCGCATGATCTCGTACATCACCTCGTCCGTCACCGAACGGAGGATGAAGCGGTCGTTCTCCATGCCGTGGTAGCGGGAGAAGTCCAGCGGGCGGCCGATCCGGATGCCGGGGCGGATGCCGAAGTTGGGGACCACCTGGCCGGGCGGCTGCACCTTCTCGGTGTCGATCATGGCGACCGGGATCACCGGGGCGCCGGTGGCCAGCGCGACGCGGGCCAGGCCGCCGACCTTGCCGCGGTACAGCTTGCCGTCGGGCGAACGGGTGCCCTCGGGGTAGACGCCGAACAGCTCGCCCTCCTCCAGCACCGCGATGGCACTGCGGATCGCGGCCTCGCCGGCGCCGCGCACGCCCGAGCGGTCCACCGGCAGCTGGCCGACGCCCTTGAAGAACGCGGCGGTCAGCCGGCCCTTGAGGCCCGGGGTGTTGAAGTACTCGGCCTTCGCGATGAAGGTGACCCGGCGCTTGATCAGCGCGGGGAAGAAGAACGAGTCCGAGAAGGACAGGTGGTTGCTCGCGATGATCGCCGCACCCTCGGTGGGGATGTTCTCCTCGCCCTCGATCCAGGGCCGGAAGAAGATCCGAAGCAGTGGCGCGACGATCATCTTCATCAGTCGGTAGAACAACCCGGGCCTCCTGTTATGCGGACCGGTCGATCCTAATGCCCCGCGGCCGCCCGCTGTGCCCGGCCCCGCCGTAGCGGCCGCGCCCGGCCTGCTCGTAGGGGGTGTACGACCCGGCGCGGAGCGTGGGACGATGCGGATTCGCAGCACCTCCCCTCCAGCGTCCCCTCCCCCAGCGCCATCCGCCCGCGAAGGAGTCCGCCATGCCGTTGCTGCCCGGTGCCGAGCCGTACCGCCACCGCGGCGGACCGGTGGGAGTGCTGCTCTGCCACGGCTTCACCGGCTCGCCGCAGTCGCTGCGGCCGTGGGCCGACGAGCTGGCGGCGGCCGGTCTCACGGTGTCGCTGCCGCTGCTGCCCGGGCACGGCACCCGCTGGCAGGACATGCAGCTCACCCGCTGGGAGGACTGGTACGCCGAGGTCGAGCGGGAGCTGCTGGCGCTCGCCGAGGAGTGCGAGCAGGTCTTCGTCTGCGCGCTGTCGATGGGCGGCGCGCTGGCGCTGCGGCTCGCGGCGCTGCACGGGCCGACGGTCTCCGGTCTGGTGCTGGTCAACCCGTCGGTGCGCTCGGACACCCCCGCGAGCGCGCTGCTGCCGGTGCTGCGCCACCTGGTCCCAAGTCTGCCCGGGGTCGCCAACGACATCGCCCGGGCCGGCGTGACCGAGGTCGGCTACGACCGCACCCCGCTGCACGCCGCCTGGTCGCTGAGCCTGCTGTGGCGGGAGGTCCAGCGGCTGCTGCCGGAGGTGACCCAGCCGGTGCTGCTCTTCCACAGCCCGCAGGACCACGTCGTCTCGCCGGCCAACTCGGAACTGGTGCTGGCCCGGATATCCTCGACGGACGTGACGGAGCGGCTGTGCCAGCGCAGCTTCCACGTCGCGACGCTGGACCACGACGCGGCGGAAATATTCGCGGCCGGCCAGGACTTCATCCGACGGCTGGCTCCCGCGCACGCGGCGGGCGTCACCCGGGTTGAATCCGACGATCACCATGGCTGAAGGGCCGGAAGTGCACGAGAGCAGCACGGCGGGCGGCGGGGACGAGACTCCCCGCGAGGACGGCGCGACCAAGGACGGCGGGACGAACGCGGCCGCCCCGGGCGGTGCGCCGACGGACCGTACCGGCCCGGACGGCACCGCGACGCCCCCGCCCGTCAAGGACGTCGCCGGGGGCTCGGCCGAGGGTTCCACGGGGGAGGCCGCCGGACACCGTCCGCGCCGTGCGCCCGAGCGCAGCCAGGCCGAGCAGGACGCGATCTTCGCCGCCCTGGTGGCCCAGTTCGACGACCCGGTCGACCTCAACAACCCGAACTGGCCCGAGGTCGAGAACCTCCGGGCGCAGAACGAGCTCAAGGGCGGCCACAAGGAGGGCGGCCCCGGCGGTCGCGGCGACCAGGACGACCTCTCCGACCTCGCCCCCCAGCCCCGCCCCCGCTCCGGCCGGCCGGTGATGCCGGCGGGCGGCGCGGGCCCTCGCGACTTCGAGCTGGCCGAGGAGACCGACGAGGGCCACTTCGTCCCGCCGGAGCCCCCGCCGCTGCCGCCCGCCGACGTGACCGCCAAGTTCGCCTGGCTGGCGGTGCTCGGCGGCCCGGCGCTGCTGCTGGTCGACGCGGTGGTCTGGCGGGAGATCTCCGGCTGGCCCGCCTGGGTCGGGATCACCGCCTTCCTCGGCGGCTTCGTCACCCTGGTCGCGCGGATGAAGGACCGCGACGAGGACGAGCCGGAGGACCCGGACCACGGCGCCGTGGTCTAGCCGTCCGTCCGTCTAGCCGCTCGTCCGGCTGCCCGGTCGGCCGGCCGGCAGTTCGAGGACGGCGAGCACCGGCAGGTGGTCGGTCGCGGCCCGCAGGTCGGCCTCGGTGACTTCGGGCAGCCCGTGCGGCACCCCGCAGCCGAGGACGGTGATCCCGGGTGTGGCGAAGACGGCGTCGATCCGCTGGTAGGGGCGCTCCGGTACGGAGGTGAACTCGCCTCCCCAGGGCGCGGTCGGGTGCCCGTCCTGGAGCCGGGAGGCCAGCAGCCGCCAGCCCGGCCCGTCCGGGTGCTCGTTGAAGTCCCCTGCCACGATGCCGAGTTCAGCGATCCCGAGCTGGTCGAGCAGCAGCTCGAACTGCCCGTACCGCTCCTCCTGGTCCAGGCTGAGGTGGCAGCTGGTGACGGTGAACGGCGCCGTGCCGGGCAGTCGCAGCAGCGCGCTCGCGAAGCCCCGGGCGTGCAGGCCGCGGGTCTTGGGCAGCAGCCGGTCGTGCACCGCCAGCAGTTCCACCGCGCCGGGCCGGCCGAGCAGCAGCGGACCGGCGGCGGTGCGGCCGCCGCCCGCCAGCACGGCCGTCCCGGTGCTCCGGGCCAGCCAGGCGGCCTGGCCCTCGGGCCGCCAGTAGCGCGGGGACTCCTGGACGCAGACCAGGTCGGGCTCGCAGGCCCGGATCACCCGGGCCAGCGCCCGCCGGTCGTCGCGCAGCGAGCGGATGTTGTAGCTGAGCAGGCGCAGCCGGCCCGGGCCGGGCGGCGGCAGCGGTTCGGCCCGTACGGCGGTCGCGGCGGCGGGCCCGGCCTCGGCGGTCGTGGTCGCGGCGGCGGGCCCGGCCTCGGCGGTCGTGGTCGCGGCGGCGGTCGTGGTCGCGGCGCTCATGGTCCTCCCCTGGGCGGTCACCGGATCGCTCCGACCGTACGCGGCCGGGCCGGGACGTGCGACGGCGGCGGTGCGTCCGGGAG
>NZ_JBHVET010000811.1:0-3529 GCF_042802135.1 Kitasatospora sp. NPDC057512 | reverse complement strand
GCGGGGGGCCGGTGGGCGGCGCCTGTCCGTCGTGGCCAGGTTGTGAGGAAGTGAGAACGATGGCTGTGCATTCGGAGCGGGTGCAGACACAGTCCCCGGACCCAGGGAAGGTCGCTGTGGCCGGTCAAGAGACGAGCGCCTCGGGCGGCGGCTCGAAGGGCACCGCGCCCAAGGGCGCCAGATCCGCGGGCGGCCCCAGCCTGGGCTCACGCCTCGCGCCGTACCTGCTGCTGCTGCCGGCCACCGTGGCGACCCTGGCCCTGCTGGGCTGGCCGCTGCTCAAGACGGTCCTGCTGTCGTTCCAGAACCTCAACCGGCGCCAGCTCGTCCTGCACCTGACCGAGTGGACCGGCTTCGACAACTACAAGGAGCAGCTGACCGACCCGGAGTTCTGGTCGGTCACCGGCCGGACCGTCGTCTTCACCCTGGTCAACGTGGTGCTGATCATGGTCGGCGGCACCCTGATCGGCCTGCTGCTGAACCAGCTCGGCAAGAAGATGCGGCTGGTGCTCCAGGTCGCGCTGCTGCTGGCCTGGGCCATGCCGGTGGTCGCCGCGACCACCGTCTACACCTGGCTGTTCGACTCCCAGTGGGGCGTCGTCAACTGGATCCTGGAGCAGCTCGGCTGGCAGTCGATGCACGGCTACAACTGGCTCAGCAACCAGTACTCGACGTTCTTCGTGATCATCCTGCTGATCGTCTGGATGTCGATCCCGTTCGTGGCGTTCAACATGTACGCCGGTCTGACCACCATCCCGAAGGAGCTCTACGAGGCCGCCCGGATGGACGGCGCCGGCGCGCTCAAGATCTTCACCGCGGTGATCTTCCCCAACCTGAAGCCGTTCTTCCTGGCCACGACCTTCCTCGAAGTCATCTGGGTGTTCAAGGCGTTCACCCAGGTCTACGCGGTCAACGCCGGTGGACCGGAGAACCTGACCCGGACCCTGCCGGTGCACGCCTTCCTGGAGGGCTCGTCCGGCCAGCACTACGGCATCGGCTCCGCGATCGCGGTGCTCACCATCCTGATGCTGGGCGTGCTGATGGCGTACTACTTCCGCATCATGATCAAGCAGGAGGACGAGCTGTGAGGCGCTCTCTCTTCGGACGTACCTGGCTGAACGTGATCGCGGCCGTCCTCGCCGTCTTCTTCGTGTTCCCCGTCTACTGGATGTTCGCGACCGCGTTCAAGCAGAACAGCGACATCATCAGCCCGACGCCGGTGTTCATCCCGCTCGACGCGACCTTCGAGCACTTCACCACCGCGGTCGACGCGCCGAACTTCTGGACGTACGTCCTCAACAGCGTCCTCGTCACCGTCGGCGCGGTGCTCGGGTCACTGGTGATCGCCACCCTGGCGTCCTTCGCCATCGCCCGGATGAAGTTCCGCGGCCGCAAGGCCTTCGTGCTGGTCATCATGATGGCCCAGATGGCGCCCTGGGAGGTCATGACCATCGCGGTCTACATCATCTCCCGCGACAACGACATGCTGAACAGCCTGGTGCCGCTGACCCTCTTCTACATGATGATGGTCCTGCCCTTCACCATCTGGACGCTGCGCAGCTTCATCGCCGCGGTGCCGAAGGAGCTGGAGGAGTCGGCCATGGTGGACGGCTGCACCCGTTCCCAGGCCTTCGTGAAGGTGATCTTCCCGCTGCTGGCCCCGGGCCTGATGTCGACCTCGCTGTTCGGCTTCATCACGGCGTGGAACGAGTTCCCGCTCGTCCTGATCCTCAACAAGGACGAGGGCAAGACGCTGCCGCTGTGGCTGTCGTCCTTCAAGACCGCCTTCGGCAACGACTGGGGCGCCACCATGGCCGCGTCCACGATGTTCGCCATCCCCGTGCTGATCCTGTTCGTCTTCCTCCAGCGCAAGGCGGTCGGCGGTCTGACCGACGGCGCCGTGAAGGGCTGAGTCCACGTGAGCATCCTCGTTCCCACCGTGCCGGACAGCGACCAGCTGCACCGCGACGCCCTGACCGTCCTCCAGCCCGGCTTCGTCGGCACCGAGCCGCCGGAGTGGCTGCGCCGCCACCTCGCCGCGGGCCTCGGCTCGGTCGCGCTGTTCGACCGCAACGTGGTCGACCTCGACCAGCTGTCCGCGCTCACCCGGGCGCTGCGCGCCGAGAACCCCGACCTGCTGATCGCCATCGACGAGGAGAGCGGCGACGTCACCCGGCTGGAGGCGGGCTCCGGCTCGTCCTGGCCGGGCAACCTCGCGCTCGGCGCGATCGACGACCCGGCGCTGACCCGGGACGTCGCCCGCGAGCTGGGCCGGGCGCTGGCCGCGGCCGGCGTCAACTACAACTGGGCGCCCACCGCGGACGTCAACTCCAACCCGCGCAACCCGGTCATCGGCGTCCGCTCCTTCGGCGCCGACCCCGAGCTGTGCGCCCGGCACACCGCCGCCTGGGTGGAGGGCCTGCAGTCGGCCGGCGTGGCCGCCTGCTCCAAGCACTTCCCCGGCCACGGCGACACGGCGGTGGACTCGCACCACGGCCTGCCGGTCATCGACGTCGACCTGGACGTGCTGCGGGCCCGCGACCTGATCCCGTTCCAGGCGGCGATCGCGGCCGGCACCAAGGCCGTGATGACCGCCCACATCATGATCCCGGCGCTGGACCCGAAGCTGCCGGCCACCCTGAGCCCGACCGTGCTGCGCGACCTGCTGCGCGCGGCCCCGGCCGACGGCGGCCTCGGCTACCAGGGCCTGATCGTCAGCGACGCGATCGAGATGGGCGCCATCGCCGACACCTTCGGGATGGGCGAGGGCACCGTGCTGGCCCTGGCGGCCGGCGCGGACGCGATCTGCGTCGGCGGCGGGCTGGCCGACGAGGAGACCGTGCTGATGCTGCGCGACGCCATTGTGGCGGGCGTGCGCTCCGGCCTGCTCGCCGAGGAGCGGCTGGCGGACGCCGCCGAGCGGGTCCGGGCGCTGGGCAGCTGGGGCCGGATCGCGGCCCAGGGCGAGCGGGTCGAGCCGGACCTGGCGGTCGGCCTGCGGGCCGCGCGCCGGGCGCTCAAGGTGGTCCGGGCGCCGGGCCTGGCGGTGGCGCCGGTGAGCGAGCGCCCGTACGTGGCCTCGTTCTCGGACGAGCCGAACATCGCGGTCGGCGACGTCACCCCGTGGGGCGTGGCCGGCATGCTGGCCGACCGCTTCCCCGGCACCCGCACCCGCGCGGTGTCGGCGGCCGAGGCCGCGCCGGAGCTGCTGGACGCCCTGGTCGGCGAGCTGCTGGCCGGCGCCGAGGGCCGCCGCCTGGTGCTGGTGGTCCGGGACGCGCACCGGCACGCGTGGATGTCCGCCGCGCTGCGCCGCCTGGTGGCGGCCCGGCCGGACGCCGCCGTGGTCGAGATGGGCCTGCCCCAGTCCGAGCCGGCCGGCGCGCTGTACATCGCCACCCACGGTGCCGCCCGGGTCTGCGGACTGGCCGCCGTGGAGGTCCTCACCGGGCAGCCGGGAGCGGTCGGCTGAAACGATCGACGCGACGTCACCGGCCCTGTCCGGTGACGTCGGTGAACGGGCCCGTCA
>NZ_JBHVET010000810.1:0-3535 GCF_042802135.1 Kitasatospora sp. NPDC057512 | reverse complement strand
CACACCTCCCGCGCCCGGGCCGGCCGACCCGCGTCCGCAGACGTGCACCACCTCCCGATGGAAAGAGCAGTGCCCATGGCCCGCGACCTCACCCCCGGCACCGGCATCCGCGGCGGCCGACTGAGGGTGTACCTCGGCTCCGCGCCGGGGGTCGGCAAGACGTACCGGATGCTGGACGAGGCCCGGCGCAGACAGGAGCGCGGGGCCGACGTCGTGGTCGGGTACATCGAGTGCCACGGCAGACCGCACACCGAGGCCATGCTGGCGGGCCTGGAGGTCGTGCCCCGCGTCCACCGCGCCTACCGGGACGCCGGGTTCGACGAGATGGACCTCGACGGCGTGCTCGCCCGCCGCCCGTCCGTCGTGCTGGTGGACGAGCTGGCGCACACCAACATCCCCGGCGGCCGGCACGCCAAGCGCTGGCAGGACGTCGAGGAACTGCTCGCCGCCGGGATCGACGTCGTCACCACCGTCAACATCCAGCACCTGGAATCGCTGAACGACGTCGTCCAGAAGATCACCGGCATCCCCCAGCGGGAGACCGTCCCGGACGAGGTGGTCCGCCGGGCCGACCAGATCGAACTCGTCGACATGGCCCCGCAGGCGCTGCGCCGCCGGATGGCCCACGGCAACGTCTACAAGGCGGAGAAGGTGGACGCCGCGCTCTCGAACTACTTCCGGGTCGGCAACCTCACCGCCCTGCGCGAACTCGCCCTGCTCTGGGTGGCCGGGCGGGTGGACGAGGGACTGCGCGACTACCGGGCCAGCCACAACATCGACCGGGTCTGGGAGACCCGCGAGCGGGTCGTGGTCGCCCTCACCGGCGGCCCCGAGGGCGAGACCCTGATCCGCCGCGCCGCCCGGATCGCCGACCGCACGGCCGGCGGCGAACTGCTGGCCGTCCACGTCTCCCGCAGCGACGGCCTGGCCGGCGCCTCCTCCGGCGCGCTCGCCCAGCAGCGGCAGCTGGTGGAGACCCTCGGCGGCAGCTACCACGTGGTGGTCGGCGACGACGTCCCGACCGCGCTGCTCACCTTCGCCCGCGCCCACGACGCCACCCAGCTGGTGCTCGGCACCAGCCGCCGCGGCCGGATCAACCGCTTCCTGACCGGCCCCGGCACCGGGCAGACCACCGTGGACGACTCCGAGGACATCGACGTCCACATGGTCACCCACGAGTTCACCGGCCGCGGCCGGCTGCCCTCGCTCGGCCGCCGCCACTCCCGGCGCCGCACCATCGCCGGCTACCTGGCCGGCCTGGCGGTGCCCTGGCTGCTCACCGTCCTGCTCTCGCAGGCGGACCACAGCATCAACCTGACCACCGACGCGCTGATCTTCCAGCTCGGCGTGGTGATCGTCGCCCTGCTCGGCGGCGCGGTGTCGGCCCTGCTGGCCTCGGTCGTCGCCTCGGTGCTGCTCAACTACTACTTCATCCCGCCGGTCCACAGCCTGACCATCGGCGAGACCAACAACATCGTCGCCCTGGTGGTCTTCGCCGCGATCGCGCTCACCGTCTCCACCGTGGTCGACCACGCCGGCCGGCTCACCAGCCGGGCCGCCCGCGCCACCGCCGAGGCCGAGACCCTCTCCACCCTGGCCGGCAGCGTGCTGCGCGGCGCCGACGCGCTGCCCGCCCTGCTGGAGAAGTCCCGGACGGCCTTCGGCATGCGGGCCGTCGCCCTGCTCTCCCGGGGCGACGGCGAGGTGCTCGCGCACAGCGAGGGGGACCACCAGGGCGACGGCGAGGGGCCGCACGAGACCGCCGAGGTCCCGGTCGGCGCGGACGCCCTCCTGGTGCTCACCGGCCGCCGGCTGCCCGCCGCCGACCAGCGGGTGCTGACCGCCTTCGCCGCCCACGTGGCCGCCGCGCTGGAGCGCGACCGGCTGGCCGTGGTCGCCGCCGAGGTCGAGCCGATCAAGGCCGCGGACCGGATGCGCACCGCCCTGCTCGCCGCCGTCAGCCACGACCTGCGCACCCCGCTGGCCGCCGCCCGCGCCTCGGTCGGCTCGCTGCGCAGCCCGGACGTCGAGTTCTCGCCCGAGGACCAGGCCGAACTCCTCGCCACCGCCGACGAGTCGCTGGTCAAGCTCACCCGGCTGGTCGACAACCTGCTCGACATGAGCCGCCTCCAGGCCGGCGCGCTCACCCTGCACCTCACCGAGACCCACCTCGACGAGATCCTGCCCCGGGCGCTCGACAGCCTCCCCGACCCGTACGCGCCGGTCCAGCCGCTCGACCTGGACACCGCCCCGCCGGTGCTCGCCGACCCGCCGCTGCTGGAGCGGGTGCTCGCCAACGTGATCACCAACGCGCTGCGGTACAACGCCCCCGGCGCACCCGTCCTGGTCACCGCCAGCCACCACGCCGACCAGGTGGAGATCCGGGTGATCGACCGCGGCCCCGGCATCGCCCCCGAGGACCGCGACCGGGTCTTCCTGCCCTTCCAGCGCCTCGGCGACACCGACAACACCACCGGCGTCGGCCTCGGCCTCGCCCTCTCCCGCGGCCTCGCCGAGGCGATGGGCGGCAGCCTGGAGGTCGAGGACACCCCGGGCGGCGGCACCACCATGCTGCTCACCCTGCCCGCCGCCACCACCGCGCCCAGCACCACCGAGCCTGGAGACTCCGGGGAGGAACCTCCACATGAATGAGATCCTGGTCGTCGACGACGAGCCCGCCCTCCTGCGCACCCTGCGGATCAACCTCAGCGCCCGGCACTACGCCGTCCGCACCGCCGCCAGCGGCGGAGAGGCGCTGGACCGCGCCGCGCACAGCGCCCCGGACGCCGTCCTGCTCGACCTCGGCCTGCCCGACCTCGACGGGATGGACGTGCTGCGCGGCCTGCGCACCCACAGCGCGATGCCGATCATCGTGCTCTCCGGCCGGACGGACGCCGCCGACAAGGTGGGCGCCCTGGACGCGGGCGCCGACGACTACCTCACCAAGCCGTTCCTGATGGACGAGCTGCTGGCCCGGCTGCGCGCCGTGCTGCGCCGGCCGCTGGGCGACGTGCCGCTGGGCCGGCCGGTGATCGGCGACCACACCGTGGACCTCGCGGCCACCGCGGTGCACGGCCCGAACGGCCCGGTCCGGCTCACCCCGACCGAGTGGCGGATCCTCGCCCTGCTGCTCGCCAATCCGGGCCGGCTGGTGCCCGGGAGGCAGATCCTGCGCGAGGTGTGGGGCCCGGCCCAGGAGGGGCGCGGCAACTACCTGCGGGTCTACTTCGCCGGGCTGCGCCGCAAGTTGGAGCGCGACCCGGCCCGGCCGAGGCACCTGATCACCGAGCCGGGGATCGGGTACCGGTACGTGCCGTGACGGACCGGCGCACCGGGGCCGGCGCGCCCCCGTCAACGAGCCGTCAAGAGCGGCCCGGTGGGCGACAGGAGGGCGTCAAGGCCGGTCGGAGGCGGTGTTCCGCGGGCGTAGTGTCGGTGTCGAACGAGCGGCCCCTGCTCCGTGTGGGGGAGGTCCGGGGCCGCTCCAGCCGCCGCCCGAGGCGGCCAGCAGGTGGGGGAGGGGCGCGCGACAACC
>NZ_JBHVET010000809.1:0-3548 GCF_042802135.1 Kitasatospora sp. NPDC057512 | reverse complement strand
GTGCTGCTGGCCGCCGTCACGGCGGCGGCCGTCGTGGGGGCGGTGGCGTTCAGCATCGTCCCCTCCGGCGGGCACCGGAACGGGGACGGCGGTGGGAGCGCGGACGCGGCCGCCGACCAGCGCCCGGCCGGCGCCGCCGAGGCGGCCGCCACCGACGCCGGGCAGCCGGACAGTGCCGGGCCCTCGACGCCGGGCGCCGCCGCGTCCACTCCCCCGGGCGGGGCGGGCCAGGCGCCCTCCGCCACCGCCGACTCCTCCGGCTCCGCACC
This sequence comes from Kitasatospora sp. NPDC057512, assembly GCF_042802135.1. Lineage (NCBI taxonomy): Bacteria > Bacillati > Actinomycetota > Actinomycetes > Kitasatosporales > Streptomycetaceae > Kitasatospora > Kitasatospora sp. NPDC057512. The sequence continues at coordinate 3,279 of NZ_JBHVET010000809.1, read as the reverse complement.
CGCCTCCGCTCCCGCCGCCCGTCCCGGCCTCACCGGTGCCGACCCGGGCGGGGCCGGCGAAGCCGGCCCGGGCGTCTCCGTCTCCGCGAGCGGCTCCCCGGCCGGCACCTCCCCCAGCGCCACCGCCACCGCCGACCCGTCGCCGCTGAGGATCGCGACCCGCCCCTACGTCTACGACAACCCGTGCTACCAGCACTTCCTCGTCAACAGCCCGCCCCAGCAGGTCGGCCCGCCCGCCAACGAGCCGGAGGCGCCGCGCTGGGCCGCCGCCTACGGCGCGGTCGCCTCCGGGGAGCAGCGGGTCGCGCTGACCGTCCAGGGCACCGGGAAGGACACGGTCGTCCTGGAGGCGCTGCACGTACGGGTCGTCACCAAGGGCGCGCCGCTCCCCTGGAACGACTACGCGATGGGGGTGGGCTGCGGCGGCGACGTGGAGAGCGCCTCCTTCGACATCGACCTGGACAGCGGCAGTCCGACGGTCACCGCCCGGGGCGGGCAGCGCTCCTTCCCGCGCAAGGTCAGCGAGTCCGATCCCGAGGTCTTCTACGTCACCGCGCGCACCCGGGCGCACGACGTGCGCTGGGAGCTGACCCTGGACTGGTCCAGCGGCGGGCGCAAGGGCACGGTGCGCGTCGGCGCGGGCAGCACGCCCTTCCGTACCAGCGGGGCCACCGGGCGGCCGGGCTACGACTACCCGCTGGGCGGCAGCGAGTGGGAGCGCCGGCCGCGCTGAGCCGCGGGGGCCGGGCCGGGCGCGCCGGAGGGCCGCGCCGGCCGGTCCGGGCGGGCCGGGACCAACCGGAGGAACCGACTCCGAGGGCTGTTACCACACGTCCGCGCAGCTCACACGCGGGCCGGGTGGCCGCCGGGGCACCCGGCGGCCACCACAATGGTGCGGACAGTTCTTCGGAAGTACAGAGAAAGCGAAACCTCACCATGGATCTCGGCGTGCGCTGGAAGCTGCACGGCGACGGGCGTACGCCCGCGCCGGGGGCGGTGGTCCGTCCCGACGAACGGCTCTCCTGGCCCCGCACGGTAGGGCTGGGCGCCCAGCACGTGGTGGCGATGTTCGGGGCGAGCTTCGTGGCGCCCGTGCTGATGGGGCTCGACCCGAACCTCGCGATCATGATGTCCGGCGTGGCGACCGTGATCTTCCTGCTGGCCACCAAGGGCCGGGTGCCCAGCTACCTGGGCTGCTCGCTGTCCTTCGTGGGCGTGGCGGCGGTGATCCGGGCGCAGGGCGGTACCAGCGCGACGGTGACCGGCGCGGTGTTCGTGGTGGGCGTGGTGCTGTTCCTGGTCGGGGTGGCGGTCCAGCGGTTCGGGGCGCGGATCATCCACGCCACGATGCCGCCGGTCGTCACCGGCGCGGTGGTCATGCTGATCGGCTTCAACCTCGCCCCGGTGACCGCCTCGACGTACTGGCCGCAGGACCAGTGGACGGCGCTGCTGGTGATGCTGTTCACCGGTCTGGCCGTGGTGTGTCTGCGCGGTTTCTGGTCGCGGGTGGCGATCTTCCTGGGGCTGCTGTTCGGGTACGGGATCTCCTGGCTGTTCGACCGGGTCTTCGGGAAGATCCACTCGGTGGACGGCGGCGGGCACATGACCGACCACTGGCGCCTGGACCTGTCGGGCGTCGGCAAGGCGGACTGGATCGGCCTGCCGACCTTCCACGGCCCGTCCTTCCAGTGGTCGGCGATCCTGGTGGCGCTGCCCGTGGTGATCGCGCTGGTCGCCGAGAACGCCGGGCACGTCAAGGCGGTCGGCGAGATGACCGGCTCCAACCTGGACGACAAGCTGGGCACCGCGATCTCGGCGGACGGCGTCGCCTCCATGCTCTCCACCGCGGTCGGCGGCCCGCCGAACACCACGTACTCGGAGAACATCGGCGTCATGGCCGCCACCCGGGTCTACTCGACGGCGGCGTACTGGGCGGCGGCCGGCTTCGCGCTGCTGTTCGGCCTGTGCCCGAAGTTCGGCGCGATCGTGGCCGCGATCCCCGGCGGGGTGCTCGGCGGGATCACGGTGATCCTGTACGGCATGATCGGCCTGCTCGGCGCGCAGATCTGGACCAAGTCCCAGGTGGACCTGCGCAACCCGCTGAACCTGGTGCCGGCCGCGGCGGGCATCATCATCGGCATCGGCAACGTGTCGCTGAAGTTCACCGACACCTTCAGCATCAGCGGCATCGCGCTCGGCACGCTGGTCGTCATCACCGGCTACCACGCGCTGCGGGCCATGGCGCCGGCGCACCTCAAGACGCAGGAGCCGCTGCTGGACGAGGGCACCTCCTCGTACGACGAGGACGCGGAGGGCACCGGGGGCACCGGCGACACTGGCGGAACCGGCGGCACCCGGGGGCCGCGCACCCCGTAACGGACGGGGGCGGGTCCGGGTTCAACCCCGGAGGACGGCCGGCGGAAGTGTCCGAAAAGGACCTTCCGTCGGCCGTTTCGTCTGGCCGGGCGGGCCGGTTGCTGGTCGAATCACTGCTCGCTCGTATCGGCCACTCATCCCCCCGGGAGAGGCATGTCCGTTCTGACCCACCGCCGCAGGGCCGCCGCCGCGGCCGCCGCCCTCGCCACGCTGGCGGTCGCCTGCGGCCAGGCCTCCGCCAGCGGCTCCACCGCCGCCGCGGGCAAGGTCCTGTGGACGCCGAGCACCAGCACGGGCCCGTCCTCGTTCAAGGCCGTCCAGTGCGCGGCGAACAACTTCAAGGTGGTGAAGGACGCCGTGAAGGGCAGCGTGTGGCGGGCCTTCCAGGCCGCCGGCGAGGAGCGCTGCGAGACGCTCAGCCCGGACCTGAAGGAGGGCGACACCTTCTACCTGGGCTGGTCGTCCAAGGTGGACATCAAGGACGCCAACAGCCGCTACGTCTTCCAGCTGAAGTGCTCGCCGAGCACCGACACCGCCAACCACCCGATCGAGATCGACGTCGTCAACGGACGCGTCCGCCTCCAGGAGTGGGACACCGCCCACGTGTCGCACTCCCTGTGGACCGCGCAGACCGCCGACAACACCTGGCACTCGTACGCCCTGAAGATCCGCCTGGGCCGCACGGACGGCACCATCGACTTCTGGTTCGACGGCGTGAAGCAGACGTTCACCACGGGCTCGGGCACCTTCAAGGGCACCACCTGGGACGGCGACCGCAACTACCTCAAGTGGGGCTCGTACCACCCCTCCACGGGCGACGCGACGAACACCTTCACCAGCCCGGTGATGGCCACCACCCTGGAGGCGGCCACCGCCGGCTCGTGAACAGCCGTGGGCCCGGAC
>NZ_JBHVET010000808.1:0-3552 GCF_042802135.1 Kitasatospora sp. NPDC057512 | reverse complement strand
CGCGGGGGCGGCGGACCGGCGGGTCAGAACGTGTACGCCGCGACCTCGGCGAGGAGTTCGGCGCGGCGCTCCTCGCTGACGAAGGAGGCGCGGAAGGAGTTGGCGGCCAGCCGGCGCAGGGTCTCCTGGTCGAGGGCGAGGGCCTCGCGCACGGCGCGGAAGTTGTCCTCCACGTAGCCGCCGAAGTACGCCGGGTCGTCGGAGTTGACGGTGACCAGCAGGCCGGCGTCCAGCATCTCGCGCAGCGGGTGGTCGGCGAGGGTGTCGATGCAGCGCAGCCGGACGTTGGAGAGCGGGCAGAGGGTCAGCGGGACCTGCTCGCGCACCAGGCGGGCGACCAGCTCGCCGTCCTCCAGGCAGCGCAGCCCGTGGTCGATCCGCTCCACGCCGAGGACGTCCAGCGCCTCGGTGATGTACGCGGCCGGGCCCTCCTCGCCCGCGTGGGCGACCCGGCGCAGCCCGGCCTCGGCGGCCCGGCGGTACACCTCGCGGAACTTCACCGGCGGGTGGCCGACCTCGGCGGAGTCCAGGCCGATGCCGGCGATCCGGCCGAAGTACGGGCGGGCGGCCTCGAAGGTCTCCAGCGCGGACTCGGCGGACTCGTCCCGCAGGAAGCACATGATCAGCTGCGTGCTGACGCCGTACCGCTCCTCGGCCCGCTCCAGCGCGCGGGTCAGCCCGTCCACCACCACGCCCAGCGGCACCCCGCGCGCGGTGTGCGCCTGCGGGTCGAAGAAGATCTCGGCGTGGCGGACGCCCTGCTCGGCGGCCCGGGCCAGGTAGGCGTCGGCGAGGTCGGCGAAGTCGTCCTCGGTGCGCAGCACGGCCATCAGCGCGTAGTACAGGTCCAGGAAGGACTGGAGGTCGCTGAAGGAGTACGCCTCGCGCAGCGCCTCGGTGTCGGCGTACGGCAGCTCGACGCCGTTGCGGGCGGCGAGCTCGAAGGCGAGTTCGGGCTCCAGGGTGCCTTCGATGTGCAGGTGGAGTTCGGCCTTGGGAAGCGGCATGTGGGTGTCCGAGCGCTAGCGGGGTGGTCCTGAACGTGTACGGAAGGATTCATCCTATGATCCGCGCCGACGGACCGGGTGCAGCGGCGGCGGTCGGCGGGCACCCTGGAGGGGGGACTTCCGCCGAGGAGGCACCGAGATGCGGCACGCCGACGACCCGCACATCCGGCCCGCGGGCATCTCCGCGCACGCCCTGGGCAACGACACGCTCCTGCACGAGCTGGAGCAGCTGCACCGCACGCGGCACGAGACGTTCCTGTACGGCTCGGAGGAGGCGCTGAAGCGGCACACGCTGCGCACCGGGGAGCTGGAGGCCGAGTACCTGCACCGCTTCCCGAGCCGGCAGGTCACGGCCGCGCGGACCAGGGCCGGGGCCCGGGCCCGGGAGGCGGCGGCCCGGGTGGAGTCGCTGCCGGAGTGACCGGGGCGGGCCGCGCGCCCGGAGGGACACGCCGGGCGCGCGGTGGCGTGCCCGGAGGCGGGCGGTCGGGGAGGGTGTGAGGGCAGACGCACCGGACCGTGACCCCACCTGGGAGCCCCGCATGCCCATCGCCAGCGTCAACCCCGCGACCGGCGAGACCGTCCAGACCTTCGAGCCGCTCGACGCGGCCGGCATCGAGCGGCGGCTGGCCCGCGCCGAGGCCGCCTTCCACAGCTACCGCGGCACCCCCTTCGCCGCCCGCGCCGAACTGATGCGCCGCGCCGCCGACCTGCTGGACCGGGAGCAGGAGGCGGTCGCCCGCACCATGACCGAGGAGATGGGCAAGCCGCTCGCCGCCGCCCGCGCCGAGGCCGCCAAGTGCGCGAAGGCGATGCGCTGGTACGCGGACCACGCCGAGGAGTTGCTCGCCGACGAGCACCCGGCCCCGGCCGACGTCGCCGACTCCGGTGCCTCCCGGGCCTACGTCCGCTATCGTCCGCTCGGTCCGGTTCTCGCCGTCATGCCGTGGAACTTTCCGCTCTGGCAGGTCATCCGGTTCGCCGCGCCGGCCCTGATGGCGGGCAACGTCGGCCTGCTCAAGCACGCGTCCAACGTGCCGCGCACCGCGCTGGCGATCGAGGAGCTGTTCCAGCGGGCCGGGTTCCCGGAGGGCTGCTTCCAGACCCTGCTGATCGGCTCGGGCGCGGTGGAGGGCGTGATCCGGGACCGCCGGGTCGTCGCCGTCACCCTCACCGGCAGCGAGCCGGCCGGGCGGGCGGTCGCGGCCACCGCGGCGGACGAGGTGAAGAGAGCCGTCCTGGAACTGGGCGGCAGCGACCCGTTCGTCGTGCTGCCGAGCGCCGACCTGGACGCCGCGGTGCGCACCGCCGTCCGGGCCCGGGTGCAGAACAACGGCCAGTCCTGCATCGCCGCCAAGCGCTTCATCGTGCACACCGACGTGTACGACCGCTTCACCGCCGCCTTCACCGAGGCGATGGGCGCGCTGAAGGTCGGGGACCCGATGGACGAGGGCACCGACGTCGGCCCGCTGGCCAGCCGCCAGGGCCGGGACGACCTGGAGGAGCTGGTCGAGGACGCCCGGGTGCACGGCGCCCGGGTGGAGTGCGGCGGCGGGCGCCCGGAGGGCTGGGACACCGGCTGGTTCTACGAGCCGACGGTGCTGACGGGCATCACCCCGGCTATGCGGATCCACCTGGAGGAGACCTTCGGCCCGGTCGCCACCGTCTACCGGGTGGCCGACCTGGACGAGGCGGTGGCGGTCGCCAACGACACCCCGTTCGGGCTGAGCGCCAACGTCTGGACCTCCGACGAGGCCGAGCGGGAGCGCTTCGTCCGGGACATCCAGGCCGGCGGGGTGTTCTTCAACGGGATGACGGCCTCCCACCCGGCGCTGCCGTTCGGCGGCGTCAAGCGCTCCGGGTTCGGGCGGGAGCTGTCCGGGCACGGGATCCGGGAGTTCTGCAACGTCACCACGGTGTGGATCGGCTGAGCCCTCCCGGCCCCGCGCCCGTCCGGCCCCGCACCCGCCCCGGCCGGGTCAGGACGCCATCCGGTGCCGGCCCGGCCCCGGCGTCATCCAGCGGGCGACCACGCCGCCCATCGCGATGAGCGTCAGGCCCCAGAAGACCGCCATCGGCACCAGCACGGGCAGCAGGCTCACCTGGACCGCGACCATGCAGAGGCCGATCGAGAGCGCGATCATGAACGTCACCACGGTGGGGCTGAGGCTGAGCAGCCAGTGCCAGAGGCGGTGCCCGAAGCCCCGGGCCCGCCGGGTTCCGGGGTCGGCCTCGGCCCGGGCGTCGAGTTCGGCGTCGAGTTCCTTGTAGGTCAGCAGGTCCATCGGGATCGCCTCCAATGCCGGACGGCTGGACGGGAGGGGTGCCTGGCCCCGGTGGGGTCAGGAGGCCTTGCGGGGAGCCGAGGGCTTCCGGGTGGTGGTCTTCTTCGCCGCCGGGCTCCTCGCGGAGGTCTTCTCGGCGGCCTTCCCGGAGGCGGCCTTCCCGGAGGCGGCCGCCTTCGAGGTGGTCCTCCTCGCCGGGGCGCGCTTGCGCGGCGCGGGCTCCGCCTCCTCCGGGGCGGCCTCCCCGGCCTCCCCGGCCC
>NZ_JBHVET010000807.1:0-3564 GCF_042802135.1 Kitasatospora sp. NPDC057512 | reverse complement strand
GATCTCGACCCGGCCGTCGGAGGTGACCGCCCGGCGCGTGCCGCTGCCGTCCGGTCGGGCGGCAAGCGCTCGGCCGAGGAGGTCGAGAAGCCGCTCGAAGACGGCGTGGTCCAGCGTGCCGAAGCCGGAGAGCCGCACCGGACCGTCCGTGGCCAGGACGTCCCAGGCCGCTTCGAGTTCGGCGCGTTCCTTCCGGGCCCGCTCGGCCCGGGCCGCCTTGATCCCGCCGATGTCGCGCACCCTCCCGGTGCGGGTGAACCGCTCGGTGCGGCCGCTGGTGCGCAGCAGGGCCGACACCTCCACCGGCGGAGCCTCCGCCCAGCTGCCCGACGAGGGAACCAACTCCGGGTCGGGGTGGGCGAGATGGGCGTGACGGGCCGGCCCCAGGCCGAAGGCGGCCGACCAGAGGCGGTGCAGGTCGTCCTCGGTGGGCGCCGCGGCGAACCAGCGGGCCAGCTCCCGGAAGTCCTGCACGGCGCTGGAGGAGCGACGCCGCGACTCGGTGATCCGGTCGAGGACCTGCAGGAGCGTCACGATCGCGCGGCGCGCCACGTCGTGCAGCTGATCCACTCGGGGTCGCGCCCCGTCCACCGGCCGGAACCAGGCCTGCAGCCCCTCCCAACGCGCCCGGCGCCGCTCCAGCCAGGCCGGTGCGGGATCGTCGTCGGCGACCGGCGGCAGCTCGGCGCCCCGCAGCGCCCGCTCGTACAGCAGGCTCAACCCCCGCCCCTCGACCCGCTCCACGGCGGATGCCACCGCCCCTCCCCGCTGGTCGAGGTTGACGAGGAACTCCTGGAGATAGGCCACCGTCGCGGCCTTGACCTCCCGGAAGGTCGCCAGGTCCGCACCTTCGGCGCGCAGCAGGCGCTGCAACTCGCCGTTGAACGCCTTGGTGTTGGCCAGCAGTGCCTCCAGGTGGCCCTCCAACTCCTGCAGCGTGGTGAAGACCCGCCGGTCCGAGGACGCGGAGTCCCCCAGCAGGACGTACAGCTCGTCGAGCCGGTCCGCGATCGCCTCCAGGACCGCCGTCTGGAGCGCACCGGTCGAGGCGAGGACGGACAGGGCGTGCTCGACCCCGGCGAACGCGGCCTCACCGCGTCGGGTCAGCGAGTACTGGAGGTTGCGGCGCTCGTACTCCTCGGCGGTGCGGTAGTTCTCCGCGTGGTTCTGCACGACGTCCAGCAGCTGCCACTCCCTGAGCTTCCGCAGCGCCTCCTGGAGCTCGTCGTCGTGAACCGCGTCGAGCCAGCCGACCGTCCGCAGCCGGGCACGCACGTCGTCCAGCCCGAGCGCGGTCTCCAGCCGCTCGTTGGCCGCACCGAAGGCCTGCAGGATCGCACCGTAGAGTTCGGCCTTCTCCCCCGTCGTGAACCGGAACATCTCCGGCGGCACCCTGCGCAACTGCTCTCCTGTCCTCCCCGTCTTCCGGGCACCACAGTACGCGGACGCGCAGACGCCCGGCGACGCGCCTGTCGACCGGCTGACCGCGCTCGGATCAGCTCTCCTCCGTCCCCGCCATCCCGCTCGCCTCCGCGATTCCCTCGACCGTCGCGCGGTCGCTCGCCCGCCGGCCCTCGGCGGCGTCAAGCCGGTCGCGCATGTCCCGCAGGCGGGCCGGATCGGAGGCGACCTCCGGCGGTACGAGCGACATGACCCCCTTGGCCCGCTCGCCGTCGCCGAGGTCGGCCACCACACGGTCGGCGCGGTCCTCGTGTCCGGGCTCCAGGGCACCGAGCAGGCCGAGCAGAACGAGCAGTTCGCGCTGCACCGCGGGTGTGAACAGCTCCCGTTCCTCCGCGTCCAGCTTCACCTCGATCCGCCCACCACCGAGCTCGGCATAGCCGCGCAGGAGATCCATCAGAAGCTTGAACTGCCGCTCGGGCATCAGGACCTGGAGCGACTCGATGTAGAGCTTCAGCCGCAGCGCCGGTAGTTCCGCGTCCATCCGGGCCCTCCCTGGTACGTCAGTCGACCGGAATCCTCACCGATCGTAGTCACCCGATGGCACGGGTGGCGAGGACAGGTGACAGCGCGCGGAGGCGGGCGGAGTTCCCTTGCCGTCAAGGATCGGACGACACCCCCTTCCCCGTCGCGATCCTGACCCCGCACTCCCTTGCCCAGGCCTTGACTAACGTCCGGATTTCGCATGGTGGGCGGCGATCAGGTCGCGGTACCAGGTGTACGAGACCTTCGGGGTGCGGCGCTGCGTCGCGAAGTCGACGTGGACGAGGCCGAAGCGCTGGTGGTAGCCCTCGGCCCATTCGAAGTTGTCGAGGAGGGACCAGGTGTAGTAGCCGCGGATGTCGATGCCTTCGGCGGTGGCCTGGGCGAGGGCGTCGAGGTGGGCGGCCAGGTAGTCGATGCGGGGCTGGTCGGGGGTGGTGGACTCCTCGACGGAGCAGCCGTTCTCGGTGATGGTGAGGGGTGGGAGGGCCTTGCCGTAGGTGTCGCGGAGGTCGAGGAGGAGGCGGGTGAGGGCGGTGGGGACGACGGGCCAGCCGAAGGCGGTGTGGGGGACGTCGGGGATGTCGACGAGGTCGAAGGGGAGGCCGGGTTCGGTGGGGGCGGCGACGCGGGTGGGGTTGTAGAAGTTGAGGCCGAGGCCGTCGAGGCCGGGGGTGTGGATGAGGTCGAGGTCGCGGTCGCGCACGGCGCCGAAGATGTCGTCGGGGACGCCGAGGGCGGAGAGGTCGGGGTAGCGGCCGAGGAGGACGGGGTCGGTGAACAGGCGGTTGTGGAGGGCGTCGTAGGCCTCGGCGGCGGCGAGGTCGGCGGGCGCGGGGGTGGCCGGCTCGACGGGGGTGAGGTTGTTGGAGAGCATCGCCTCCAGGCCGCGGTCGTGGAGGACGGTGGCGGCCAGGCCGTGGGCGAGGAGTTGGTGGTGGGCGGCCGGGAGGGCCTCGAACATCAGGGTGCGGCCGGGGGCGTGGGTGCCCAGGGCGTAGCCGAAGACGGTGTGGACGAAGGGCTCGTTGAGGGTGATCCAGGCGGGGACGCGGTCGCCGAGGCGGTCGGCCAGGACGGTGGCGTAGTCGGCGAAGCGGTACGCGGTGTCACGGTTGAGCCAGCCGCCGTGGTCTTCGAGGGCCTGCGGGAGGTCCCAGTGGAAGAGGGTGGGCAGCGGGGTGATGCCGGCTTCGAGGAGGGCGTCGACGAGGCGGTCGTAGAAGGCGAGGCCGGCCGGGTTGACGGCGCCGGCGCCGGTGGGCAGGACGCGGGACCAGGCGACGGAGAAGCGGTAGCCGTCGAGGCCGAGGCCCTTCATCAGGGCGATGTCCTCGGGGTACCGGTGGTAGTGGTCGCAGGCCACCGCGCCGGTGTGGCCGTCGCGGACGGCGCCGGGGCGGGCGCAGAAGGTGTCCCAGACGGAGGGCCCGCGGCCGTCCTCGTTCACCGCCCCCTCGATCTGGTAGGCGGCGGTGGCGGCACCCCAGCGGAACCCCGCCGGCAGGTCGAAGCGGTCCGGCATGACAGCCTCCTGACGGAAACATGAGGGGTAGTCATGTTACCGGCGCGGCACCGAAACACCAGAGAGGGACGACGGAAGGGACCGAAGCCCCGCAG
>NZ_JBHVET010000806.1:0-3564 GCF_042802135.1 Kitasatospora sp. NPDC057512 | reverse complement strand
GGCGGCCTCCGGCGCACTCCCCTCCTCGGGCGGGGCGGGCACAACAGCCTCGCCCGGCCACCCGCCCCGGCGCGGCCGGCGCGGGGCGAGCGACTGCCGGGCCGGCCCCGCCCCGGCCGCCGGTACCGGGGCCATGGCGCACGACCGTCGCACCGACGCCCCCGCCCGGCCCCGCCGCGGGTGTCCCCGGCGGGGCGGCCGGGTAGCGTACGGGCCATGTCGACCACCCCGACCGACGAGGTCCTGATCGTCACCGGCGCGAGCCGCGGCATCGGCGCCGCCACCGCCCTGCTGGCCGCCCGCCGCGGCTACCGGGTCTGCGTCAACTACCGTACGGACGAGGCCGCGGCGGCCGCCGTCGTGGACGAGATCCGGGCCGGAGGCGGCACCGCCCTCGCGGTCCGCGCCGATGTCAGCCGCACCGCCGGGGTGGAGCGGCTGTTCACCACCGTGGACGCCGAACTCGGCCCGCTCACCGGGCTGGTGAACAACGCCGGCACGCTGGAGAAGCAGTGCCGGCTGGAGGAGATCGACGAGGACCGACTGAACCGGATCTGGGCCGCCAACATCACCGGCCCGTTCCTCTGCGCGGCCCAGGCCGTCCGCCGGATGTCCACCCGGTACGGCGGGCGCGGCGGCGCCATCGTCAACGTCGGCTCGGCGGCCTCCCGGATCGGCTCGCCGAACGAGTACGTCGACTACGCGGCCGCCAAGGGCGCGGTGGACTCGATGACCCGCGGCCTGGCCCTGGAGGTCGCCGCCGAGGGCATCCGGGTCAACACGGTGCGGCCCGGGCTGATCCACACCGGCATCCACGCGCTCGGCGGCGAGCCCGGCCGGGTCGACCGGGTCGCGCCCCACCTGCCGATGCGCCGCGGCGGGCGGCCGGAGGAGGTCGCCGAGGCGGTCCTCTTCCTGCTCTCCCCGGCGGCCTCGTACACCACCGGGGCGTTCCTGGAGGTCTCGGGCGGGCGCTGAACAGCCCGGTTCCGCACCGGAGGGGGCCGGTTTCGGCCAGCGTCGTCCCGCCACCGAGCGGCCCCCTCCGGTTTCCTTCCGCCCGTCCGCCCCCGGCCGTACGGTGGTGGCCATGACCGACGACGCCTTCATCGACATCCCCGGTGTGCGCAACTTCCGTGACGCGGGCGGGATCGGCGCCCTCCGCCGGGGCGTGCTGTACCGCTCCGGGTCCTTCCACACCCTCACCGAGGAGGGCGCCCGGCGGCTCAAGGCGCTCGGCCTGCGGACGGTGTTCGACCTGCGCAGCGCGTTCGAGCTGCAGACCTGGCCGGACCAGCGGCACGGCCTCGACCACGAGGCCCTCAACCTGCCGACCCTGCCCGCCGACCGCAAGGACGTCGACCGGCCCTGGCCCGAGGACCAGGCGGCCCTCTACCCCTTCATGGCCGAGACGGCCGGCCCCTCGATCGCCGCCGTGGTCCGCCGCCTCGCCGCGCCGGACGCGCTGGCCGCCGTCGTCCACTGCGCCGTCGGCAAGGACCGCACCGGCCTCACCATCGCCGTCCTCCAGTCCCTGCTGGGCGCCTCCGAGGCCGAGATCACCACCGACTTCCTGCGCTCCAACGTCGGCCTCGGCCTCGACAAGGGCCCCACCCCGTACGTCGACGAGACCGGCACCGAGCGGATCTCCCGCCCGGTCGACGCCGGGCTCCTCGCCTCCTCGCTGGCCTGGATCCACGACCACCACGGCACCGTCCCCGGCTACCTCCGCCACCACGGCACGACGGACGCCGAACTCGACGCCGTCCGCGCCCGACTCTCGGACTGACCGGCCGTCAGCCCTCGCGCCGCTCGAAGCGCCACCACTGCGCCGGGGCGTCGGCGTCCTCCCGCTGGTGGACGTCGGCCTCCGGGGTGTCGCCCGCCGTCAGGGGCTTGCCGCTGATGAAGCTGGTCACCGTGTAGGTGCCCGGGGCGTCGACGTGGGCCTCCAGCAGCCACTCCTGGGCGCCGAAGGCGTTGGCCGACCACTGCTGGATCCGGACGCCGTCCTCCGTCGAGGCGCCGGCGACGTCCAGGCGCTTCCCGCTGCCGACGTTCTCGATGTGGAACAGCGCGCCGCCCGGGTGGACGGCGCTGAGCCGCCAGAGCTGGGCGTCGCTGCCGTCGTCCGCGCCGAGGACGATCCGGGCGCCGCTGCGCCGGGAGGCGTCGGCGACCCGCAGCAGCAGGCCGCTGCCGACGTTGCGGACGAGGTAGCTGCCGTCGGTGATCGCGGAGTCTGTCACGCCCGCAGTCTGCCACCGGGCACCGACAGGCCGTCCCGCACCGCCGTGCGGGCCACCGGCCGAGGGGTCCGTGCCGGGGGCGCGGAGGAGTTTCCGCCGGACCGGCCCCGCCCCCTATGCTGCGGCGAATGTCCACCGAGCAGATACCGTCGCACCGTCAACAGCCCACCTTCCCCGAAGCCGTGGCCGCCCTGGAGGCCGTGGTCGCGGCCGGGGACGACGAGCGGTTCGGGCCCGCCCTCGGGCTGGTCGGCGGGCTGTTCGGCGCGGCCGACCCGGCCGAGCGGGTGGCGGCCGGCCCCCGGCTGGCCGCGCTGCTGCCGGACGCCCCGCCCTTCCCCCGCGCGCACCTGGCCATGGTGGTGGGCGCCTGCGTGGAGCACGGCGCCGACCCGGTCGCCTGCTCCGGCCCGGTGCTGGCCGGCCTGCGCGGGGCGCTCACCGGGGCGCAGCTGCTGGTCCGGCGCTGGGCCTCCACCGGCGGCGGCCCGCTGCCCGACGCGGAGGAGGACGATCCGGCCGAGGCGCACGAGCGGATCGCCGACCCGGCGCACCTGGACGAGTGGCACGCGCACCTGGCCGTGGTCGCCTGGTGGACGCTGCACCTGTGGCAGCAGGCGGCCTGGGCGGTGTACGCGCACGCGGAGGTCCGGGCCGAGGCCCGCGCCTCGGGCGTCACCGAGGTGCTCCTGGAGCTGTTCGACCGCTACCAGGGCGAGCAGCACGACTTCAAGGGCCTGGTCCACCTGGCGCTGATGCTGGACGACGAGCCGCTGCTGGTGCTCGACCGCCCCACCGGCACCGGCTACCTGCTGCGGATGAGCGGCCTGAGCGACACCTTCCAGCTGCACACCCTGCTCGCCGACGTGCTGGTCGGCGGCGGCCACCTGCCCGGCACCCCGCCGGAGCGGGAGGTGGTGGCGCTGGCCCGGACGGCGTTCCTGGACGGCCGCCGGGTGATCGCCACCGGCGCCTTCAACCTGGTCGCGCCGGACGGCTCCTGGATCTGGAACGAGGGGACGCCGAGCGACGTCCCGGTGGTGGACGGCGTGCGCGTCCTGGTGCTGGAGCCGCTGCCGTACGAACGCAGCTGGTCGGCCGGGCGGTTCATCCAGGAGGTTCCGGGCGACCTGCGGCTGGAGCGGGTGCTCGACCCGGCGGAGGCCGCCCGCCGGCTGGCCGCCACGGTGCCGGGGCAGACCCCCGCCGAGGCGTTCCGGTAGGCCGGGGCGCCGGTGGATCCGGGCGTTCCGGGAGGCCCCGACGGCCCCGCCCGTTCACCGGGTTAGGGTCGGAAGCCGACACAGCCCCCTAC
>NZ_JBHVET010000805.1:0-3574 GCF_042802135.1 Kitasatospora sp. NPDC057512 | reverse complement strand
GGCGACGGAGCGGCCGGTGGCGGAGGTCGTCCTCGCCGAACTCGCCGACGCGCTGGGCGTGCCGGAGGGCAGGTTCGACGCCGGCGCCGGCCTGCGCGACTTCGGCCTCGACTCGATGCTCGCGATCCGCCTCGTCAACCGGATGCAGGCGGTCCTCGGGCACCGGGTCTCGCCGGTGGTGTTCCTGGACGGGCGCTCCATCGCCGAGGTGGTCGGCCACTTCGTCGGGCTCGCCGACGGACCGGCCGCGCCCGCCCCCGCCCCGCAGGCCGCTCCCGCCCCGCAGCCGCCCCAGGCACCTCAGGCACCTCAGACACCTCAGGCACCTGCGCCCACGGCCGACCCGAAGCGGTCGTTCCTGGACGACCTGTCCGAACTGGACGCCGAGGAGCTGCTGGAGGAGCTGGACGCGCGCGGCCTGCTGGAGGCCACCGACGCGCCCGCGGCGGAGCAGCTGCGCGCCGACGGCCTCGGCCTCGAACTGGCGCCGGCCTCGCACGGCCAGGCCTCGCTCTGGTTCATGCAGATGATCGCGCCGGACGCCGTGCCCTACAACTACATGGTGACCGCCCGGATCCGGACGGCGGTCGACGAGGACGCCCTGGAGCGCGCCGTCCTGGCCGTGCTGGACCGGCACCCCGCGCTGCGCACCCTCTACGTGGAGGCGGGCGGCCGCCCGTACCAGGTCATCCTGGACGAGCCGGTGTACGAGTTCCTCGTGGTGGACACCGCCGACCTGGACGACGAGGAGGCCCGCGAGGAACTGGCCCGCTACGGGCACGAGCCGCTGGACATGGACAACGGTCCGCTGGTGCGGATCGTCCTGATGCGGCGCGGCCCGTCCGACCACTACCTGATGGTGCTGGTCCACCACATCGCCTCGGACGCGGCCTCGGCCGACGTCATGATCCGCGAACTCCAGGAGTACTACGAGGACGCCGACCCGGCGCGCCGCGCGCCGGTCGCCCCGTACACCGAGTTCGTCGAGTGGGAGCGGCAGTGGCTGGCCGGGCCGGCGGCGGAGGCGGCGCTGGACTGGTGGTCGGAGAAGCTCGCCGACCCGCCCGCCCACCTCGACCTGTCCAGCAAGGAGCGGCCGCCGGGCGTCACCTACGAGGGCCGCGACCTCGCGTTCCGCTGGAGCGCCGAGGAGACCCGCCTGCTGCGGGAGTTCGCGGTGCGCGAGGGCGTGTCGATCAGCACCGTCGTGCTGGCCGGGTTCTTCGCCACGCTCAACCGCGCGGCCGGGACGGAGGACTCGGTGCTGGCCACCGCGATCGCCCAACGGGCCGAGCCCGGCTGGGAGTCCGCGATCGGCTACTACCTCAACACCGTGCTGGTCCGGGCGAACCCCGCCGGGGACCGCAGCTTCCGCGAACTGCTGCGCGAGGTCCACGCCTTCTCGCTCGGCCTCCTGGAGCACATGAACTACCCCCTCGACCTGCTGGCCGCCCAGCTGAAGCCGCCGCGCGCCGAGGGCCGCTCCCCGTGGTTCGACGTGGTGGTGAACTGGCTGTCCTCGGACGCCTTCCCCCGCTCCGTCAAGCTCTTCCACGGCGTCGGCGAGACGCTCTCCCCGGACGCCGCGCTGCCGCTCGAACCGCTCCAGGTGCGCAGGCACCTCGCCAAGTTCGACCTGGAGATCTCGATGGCCGACATCGACGGCCGGGTGGCCGGCCACGTCCAGTTCAAGCCGAGCTACCTGGAGAGGCAGACCGTGACGGCCCTGCTCGCGCTGTACCGCACCGTGCTCTTCGACTCGATCGCCCGACCCGACCAGGCCCTCGGCGACATCGCGCCGGCCGGCCTCCCCAAGGAGACAGAGCAGTGACCGAAACCCTGCACTCCGAGTTCATCGCCCAGGCGGTCAAGAACCCCGACGCGACCGCGGTCTACTCCGACGCCGGCGTGCTGACCTACGGCGAGCTGAACGAGCGGTCCCGCGAGCTGGCCGAGCGGCTCCTCGCCGACGGCGCGGGCCCCGGCGTCCCGGTCGGCATCTGCGTCGAGCGCACCCCCGACCTGCTCGTCGCCGTCCTGGCGGCCCTGCGCACCGGCTCCTGCTACCTGCCGCTGGACCCGAACTACCCCGCCGACCGGCTGGCCTTCATGGTCCGGGACAGCGGGACCCGGCTGCTGCTCACCACGCCCGCGTCCCGGGCCAGTTGCCCGCCCGGCCCGACCGTGGTCGTGCTCGGCGGGACCGCGACCACCGAGCCCGGCGCCGAGCCCGCGGCGGTCGTGCCCGAGGACACCGCGTACGTCATCTACACCTCGGGCTCCACCGGAACGCCCAAGGGCGTGGCCGTCCGGCACGCCGGCGCCGTGGCGATGCTCGCCGAGATGGACCGGGTCCTGGAGGGCTGCGACCTGAGCGGCGTCTCGGCGGCCAGTTCGGTCTGCTTCGACCTGTCCGTGATGGAGATCTTCAACGCGCTGTGCCGCGGCGGCGCCGTCGTGCTCGTCGACAGCGCCGTCCACCTGGCGGAGAGCCGGTACGCGGATCGGATCACCCACCTGTCCGTCGTCCCGTCCGTCATGAACGGCCTGCTCGACGCCGGCGCCCTGCCCCCGAACGTGCGGTCGATCGTGTTCGGCGGCGAGGCGCTGCGCCGCAAGCTGGCCGACCGGGCCTACCGGGAGACCGGCGCCACCCGGGTGTTCAACGCCTACGGCCCCACCGAGGGCACCGTCTTCTGCTCGTTCGGGCTGGTGCCCGAGAACGGGACGGACGAGCCGACCATCGGCCCACCGACCACCACCGACCTGGTCTACGTGCTCGACGACGAGCTGCGGCCGCTCCCGGCGGGCGAGTCCGGCGAGCTCTACCTCGGCGGCGTCGGCCTCGCGCACGGCTACGTCAACCGGCCCGGCACCACCGCCGAGCGGTTCGTGCCGGACCCGTTCCGCGACGGCGAGCGGATGTACCGCACCGGGGACGTCGTCAGGTTCACCGAGGACGGCGAACTCCGCTTCCTCGGCCGCTCCGACCACCAGGTCAAGCTGCGCGGCTACCGGATCGAGCTGGAGGAGGTCGAGGCCCGGCTGACCGGCTGCCCCGAGGTCCGGGAGGCCGCCGCCGCCGTCCGGGGCAACCGGCTGGTCGGCTACGTCGTCCCCGCCGGCGAGGGCGCCCCGCAGGACGGCCCCCGGCTGGACCCGGCCCTCCAGGCCGCCGTCACCGGCCGGCTCGCCGCCGAGGTGCCCGACTACCTGGTGCCCGCGACGCTCGTGTTCCTGCCCGCCCTCCCGCTGGGCCCGGGCGGGAAGCTCGACCGCGACGCGCTGCCCGAGCCGCCGGCCGCCGGCACCGACGGGCCGCGGTCGGCCGCCGGCACGCCGACCGAGGTGGCGCTGGCGGAGATCTGGGGCGAGCTGCTCGACCTCGACCCGTCGACCATCGACGTGCAGTCCGCCTTCTACGACCTCGGCGGCGACTCGCTGCTGCTGGTGCGCCTCGCCCGGCTGATGACCCGTCGCTTCGACCGCCGCGTCCGGGTGCCCGACCTCTTCAGCTTCCGCGACATCGCCTCCCTCGCCCGCTGGCTCGACGACGACAGCGGCGCCACCCCCG
>NZ_JBHVET010000804.1:0-3555 GCF_042802135.1 Kitasatospora sp. NPDC057512 | reverse complement strand
TCCCTGGACGGCGCCAAGGCCGCCCAGACCGCGCTCGGCGTGGTGATGTGCTTCATGCTGGCCGTCGCCCTGCTGGGCCCCTGGCTGGCCCGGGCCGCCGCCGCGGTGCTCGGCGCCCCGCTGCGGGCCGGCGGCGCGCCCGGCTCGCTGGCCGCCGACAACACCCGCGCCAACGCCCGCCGCCTGGCCTCCGCGATCACCCCGATCGTCCTGGTCACCGCCTTCTGCGGCACCCTGCTGATCATCCAGAGCACCGTGCGCCACACCAGCGGCGAGAACGTCCGGGCCGGCGTCACCGCCGACCACGTGGTCGGCGCCACCGGCCCCGGCCTGCCCGCCGGGACGGCCGAGCGGGCGGCCCGGGTGCCCGGCGTGGACACCGCCGTCGGCGTGCTGCGCACCGGCGTCGTCTACAAGGACGGCGACCAGCTGGGCTCCGCCCCCGTGCTCGGCGTCGACGGCGACCCGGCCCGGCTGCCGAAGGTGCTCGACCTCGGCGTGCGCAGCGGTTCGCTCGCCGACCTCGGCCGCGCCCCCGACACCGTCGCGCTGAGCGCCACGCTGGCCGAGGCGTTCGGCGCCAAGGTCGGCGACCGGGTCCCGCTCTGGCTCGGCGACGGCACCGCCGTGCGGCCCGCCGTGGTCGCGGTGTACGACCGCGGGCTCGGCGTCGGCCAGGCGCTGCTGCCCCGGGCCGCGGTGGCCGCGCACGTCACCGCCGGGTACGACAGCCAGGTGCTGGTCGCCGACGCGCCGGGCGCCGACCGGGCGGCGGTGGCCGCCGGGCTGGGCGGGCTCGCCGGGGCCGCCGTGACCGACCGGGCCGGGTTCGTCGCCCAGTCCGACAAGGCCATGGAGGTCAACGGCTGGGCCAACACCGTGATGGCCGCCGTGCTCGGCGGGTTCGCCGCCGTCAGCGCCGCCAACACCCTGGTGATGACGGTGCTGGACCGGCGCCGCGAGGTCGCGCTGCTGCGGCTGGCCGGCACCACCCGGCGCCAGGTGCGCGGCATGATGCGCTGGGAGGCGCTGCTGGTGGCCTCGACCGGGCTGGCGGTCGGCGCGGTGATCGCCGGGGTCACCCTGGTGCCGGTCGCCCGGGGCGTGGCCAACTCCGCCCCGTACGTCCCGCCGATGCTGGCCCTGCCGCTGGCCGCCGGAGCCGTGCTGCTCTGCCTCGCGGCGACCGGGGTGCCGGTCCGGGCGCTGCTGCGGACCCGGCCGGCGGCGCTGGGCGCGGCGCGCCAGTAGCGGGCTCGCCGGGAGCGGACGCGCCGGGGCCGGGAAGGGGGTGCTCTTGAGGACGACTCAAGGGCACCCCCTTCCTTCGGGTGAGAACGACGGCCCGAGCGGGCGGCCATGAGGACCACATGACGGTCCAATGACCTTGTCAAGAGCTGATCGTGACGTCTGATCAGTTACGCTCTCGCCCGCCCCGCCAGACCGTCGACGCAGAGAGTAGCCCGACCATGAGCAGTCCTCCTGCCGCCCCCGCGCCCCGCTGGCCGCTGATCCTGCTGCGTACCTCCACCACCCTGCTCGCCCTGCTGGCACTGCTCCAGGTCATGCTGGCCGGCAGCTTCCTGAACGGCACCTACGACTCCCTGAAGGACCACGAGGGCAACGCGATGGTGCTGGCCACCGTGGTGGTGCTCCAGCTGGCGGTGGCCGTCGCCGTCCGGTGGCCCGGCCGGGGCCCGCTCCGGCCGCTGTGGACCACCGCGCTGCTCACCGCCGCCGTCATCGGCCAGATCACCGCCGGCTACGCCCGGGCGCTCGGCGTGCACGTCACGCTCGGCGTGCTGCTGGTCAGCGGCGTGCTGTTCGGCCTGGTCGGCGCCTGGCGGCTGCCGCTGCCGGCCCGGGAGGCGCGGGTCGTCGGCGGTCCGGACGGCACCGGCCGGCTGCCGCGCCCCGGCGGACCGGTGGAGGTGGCCAAGTGAACCGGCGCCGGTTCCTGCGCGTCGGCGCCTCCGTGCTCGGCGCGGGCGCCCTGGCCTCCGTGGCCGGCCCCTCCGTGGCCCGGCTGCTCGCCGAGGGCCGCCCCGGGCAGCTGCTGGGCAGCGAGCTCGACCTGCCGGAGGCCTTCCGGGCCGCGCTGCCGGTGCCGGCCGTGCTGCAACCGGTGCGCACCGACGCGACCGGCGACTACTACGAGATCACCCAGCAGGTCGCCCGGCTGGAGATCCTGCCCGGGGTGCGGACCGAGGCCTGGACGTACGGGGGCGGCTTCCCCGGGCCGACCGTGGTCACCCGCTCCGGGCGGACGGCGGTGGTCAAGCACCGCAACGAGCTGCCGGTGCCCTCGGTGACCCACCTGCACGGCGGGCACACCCCGGCGGACAGCGACGGCTACCCGGTGGACCTGCTGCTGCCGGTCGGGTCGTCGGCCGACGCCGCCCAGCAGGCGGGCGGCACGGCCGGGATGGCCGGCATGGCGGGGATGGCCGGGATGGCGGGGATGTCCGGGGCGGACCACGCGGCCGCCCGCACCGTCGTCGGCGAGCGCAGCTACACCTATCCGGGCAGGCAGCGCGCCGCCACCCTCTGGTACCACGACCACCGGATGGGCTTCACCGGCCCCGGCGTCTGGCGCGGACTGGCCGGCTTCCACCTCGTGCACGACGAGGAGGAGGACGCGCTGCCGCTGCCGCGCGGCGGACGGGACCTGCCGCTGATGATCACCGACCGCTCCTTCGCCGCCGACGGCTCCTTCCGCTACCCCGCCGTCGACCCAGAGCTCGCCGAGCCGGGCGTCACCGACGCCTACGCCAACGGCGTGCTCGGCGACGTCATCCTGGTCAACGGCGCGCCCTGGCCCCGGCTGGACGTCGACCGGGTCCGCTACCGGCTGCGGCTGCTCAACGCCTCCAACGCCCGGCTCTACCGGCTCGAACTCGACCCGCAGCCGGTCGGCGGCGACGCCCTGGTCCAGATCGGCTCCGACGGCGGCCTGCTCGCCGCCCCCGTCCGGCACGACGGCATCGAGATCGCGCCCGCCGAACGCTTCGACGTCGTGGTCGACTTCTCCCGCTACGAGCCCGGCACCCGGGTCCGGCTGGTCAACCGCTTCGGCAGCGGCCGGACGGCCGAGGTGATGCGCTTCGACGTCACCGCGAAGCAGGTGACCGACGACGCGACGGTGCCCGACCGGCTCGCCGCCGTCGAGGCCCTGGACGCCTCCGCCGCCGTCGCCACCCGCGACTTCGCCTTCCGGCGCAGCCGCGGCGACGGCTGGACCATCAACGGCCGCCCGTACAAGCCGGGCGACAGCATCGCCACGCCCGCCCTCGGCACGGTCGAGCTCTGGCGCTTCTCCACCGACCTGCACCACCCGGTGCACGTCCACCTCGACCACTTCCAGGTGATCGGCCGCAACGGCGCCGACCCGGGCCCGTACGACGCGGGATGGAAGGACACCGTGGACCTGCGCCCGGCCGAGGCGGTGGAGGTGCTGGTGCGCTTCACCGACTACGCGGGGGCGTACATGCTGCACTGCCACAACCTGGAGCACGAGGACATGGCGATGATGGCGGACTTCACGGTGCGCTGAGC
>NZ_JBHVET010000803.1:0-3588 GCF_042802135.1 Kitasatospora sp. NPDC057512 | reverse complement strand
CTACGGCGGGGTGCCGGGCCGAAGGGGCACCGGACGCCCAGGGCTACCCCCGGCCGCTGCTGCGGCTGCGGCGGGTGAGGGAGTCGAGGACGACGGCGGCGAGCAGCACGGCGCCGGTGATCATGTACTGGATGGCCTGGGCGGCGTGGACCATGTCCAGCCCGGTGGTGATGGACTGGATGACCAGGATGCCCAGCAGCGCCGACCAGGTCTTGCCGCGGCCGCCGAAGAGGCTGGTGCCGCCGATGACGGCGGCGGCGATCGCGCTCATCAGGACGTTGCCGCCGCCGAGTTGCTTGTCGGCGGAGCCCTGCTGGGAGGCGTAGAAGAGGCCGCCGAGGCCGGCCAGGAACGCGGAGAGCACGAACACGGAGATCCGGACCCGGGCGACGTTGACGCCCGCGCGCCGGGCCGCCTCGACGCCGCCGCCGACCGCGAAGACCTGCCGGCCGTAGCGGGTGCGGCGCAGCACGAAGTCGGTGGCGAGGACGGCGCCGAGCAGGACGACCAGGGACAGCGGCAGGCCGCGGTCCTGGTTGAGGGCGTAGGCGGTGGCCAGGGTGAGGACGGCCAGGGCGCCGGCGCGGATCGCGCTGTCGGCGGCCGGCGGGGCGGTGAGGCCGGCGGCGCGGCGGCGGCGGGCGGTGTGCAGGCGGGCGGCCAGGTAGAGGGCGGGGGCGAGGACGGCCAGGCCCCAGGCGTAGGCGATGTCGCCGTCGCCGAGGAAGGTGGTGTCCAGGCTGGCGACGACGCCGTCGTGGCGGTTGTTGACGGTGCCGGCGTCGCCGAGCACGTACTCCTGCAGGCCGCTCCAGGCGAGCATCCCGGCGAGGGTGACCACGAAGGCGGGCACCCCGACCCGGGCGAAGAACAGGCCGTGCAGCAGCCCCATGACGCAGGCCGCGCCGAGGGCGGCGCCGATGGCGAGCCACTCGTTCCAGCCCTGGCGCACGGCGAGCACCGCCGCGATCGCGGCGCCGGCGCCGGCCACCGAGCCGAGGGAGAGGTCGATCTCGCCGAGGATCAGCACGAACACGACGCCGACCGCGATCAGGCCGGGGCCGGCGATGAAGCGGGTGATGTTGGTGAGGTTGTCGGCCTGCAGGAAGTGGCCGGTGACGGACTGGAAGACGATCGCGATGACGACCAGGCCGACGACGACCGGCAGCGAGCCGAGCTCGCCGGAGCCCAGGCGCTGCCGGGCGGCCTGCAGCAGGCCGGCCCAGCCCGGGGCGGTGCGCCGCAGCCGGGGGTCCGGCTCGGCCGGCGAGGGCGCGGCCGGAGACGGGGCGGCCGGAGACGGGGTGGACGGCGAGGGGCTGGCGGGTGCGTCGGGGGTGCTCATACGGCCTCGGCCTCCTCGGCCTCCTCGGCCAGCTCGGTGCGGCGGGCCCGGCGGCGGGCGTGGGCGTTGTCGGTGGCGCCGGTGATCGCGGCGACGATCTGCTCCTGGGTGGTGCCGGCCACCGGGAAGACCCCGTTGTTGCGGCCCAGGCGCAGCACGGCAACGGTGTCGGCCACCGCCCGTACGTCGGCCATGTTGTGGCTGACCAGCACGACCGCCAGGCCGCGTTCGCGCAGCCGCTCCACCAGGTCCAGGACCTGGGCGGTCTGCTCGACGCCGAGGGCCGCGGTGGGCTCGTCCAGCACCACCAGGGCCGGCTCGCCGACCAGGGCGCGGGCGATGGCCACCACCTGCCGCTGCCCGCCGGACAGCGCGGCCACCGGGGCGCGCACGTCGGGGATGCGGATGGCGAGGGTGTCCAGGAGGCGGCGGGCGTGCTGCTCCATGGCGACCTCGTCGAGCAGGGCGGGGCCGAGCAGGGCGCGGTGGCGTTTCTCGCGGCCGAGGAAGAGGTTGGCGATGACGTCGAGGTTGTCGCACAGCGCGAGGTCCTGGTAGACGGTCGCGATGCCGAGGGCGGCGGCGTCCTGGGGGCGGGCCAGGCGGACCGGCTCGCCGTGCCAGGTGAGGGTGCCCTCGTCCACGGGGTGGACGCCGGCGATGGTCTTGACGAGGGTGGACTTGCCGGCGCCGTTGTCGCCGACGAGGGCGAGCACCTCGCCGGCGTGGACGTCGAGGTCGACGTCGGTGAGGGCCTGGACGGCACCGAAGCGCTTGGAGACCGAGCGCAGCTGCAGGACGGGTGCGCCTGTCACGGGAACCACCTTGGGGGAGGGGCTGCTTGAAGGCCTGGTCGAAGGGTTCTGGTGCTGGAAGGACTACTCGAGGCCGGCACTTGAGGCCGGCACTTGAGGCCGGGCTACTTGAGGCCGGCGGCGGCGCACGCGGCGGCGTAGTCGGCGGTGCAGATGTCGGAGACCTTGTAGGTGCCGTCGGCCAGGACGGTGGAGGCGATGGTGTCCTTGGTGACGATCTTGGCGTCCAGCAGCTTGGTCGGGATGTTCTTGGCGGTGGCGCTGTCGACGCTCGCGGTGGCGATGGTCTTCACGTCCTTGCCCTGGAGCAGGGCGACGGCCAGTTCGGCGGCGGCCTCGGCCTGCGGGCGGTAGGCCTTGTAGATGGTGTACGCCTGGTCGCCGGCCACGATGCGCTGGATGGCGTCCAGGGAGGCGTCCTGGCCGCCGACGGGGACCTTGATGCCGGCGCCCTTGAGCTGGGTGATGATGGCGGCGGCCATGCCGTCGTTGGCGGAGTAGACGGCCTGGAAGCCGTTCTTGCCGAACTCGGTGACGGCGGCGGAGATCTTCTGTCCGGCGACGACGGGGTCCCACTGCCCGGACTGCTCGTAGACGACCTTCTTGACCTTGCCGTCGAGGACCTTGTGCGCGCCGGTCTTGAAGTCCGCGGCGTTCGGGTCGGCGTCGTCGCCGTCGATCATGACGATGTCGGCGTCGGCGGCCTGCGCGCCGAGCGCGTCCAGCAGGGCCCGGCCCTGGAGTTCGCCGACCTTCTCGTTGTCGAAGGAGGTGTACGCGGCGACCGGGCCGGCGGCCAGGCGGTCGTAGGCGATGACCTTGACGCCCTTGGCGGCGGCCTCCTGGACCCAGTCCTGGGTGGACTTGGCGTTGTACGGGTCCAGGACGATCACCTTGACGCCCTGGGCGAGCAGGGTGTCGAACTGCTGCTTCTGCTTGGCGGCGCTGCCCTCGGCGTTGTTGTACAGCACCTTGCACTGTGCGCACAGGGCCTTGACCTTGGCCTCGATGTACGGGCGGTCGAAGGACTCGTAGCGCACGGAGGAGGCGTTCTCGGGCAGCAGCAGGCCGATGGCGTTCGGGTCGCCGGCGGCGGAGGAGGAGTCGCCCTTGGCGCCGGCGGCCTTGCCGCAGGCGGTGGCCATGGACAGGGTCAGGACGAGGCCCACGGCGGAGACGAGGGCGCGACGCAGTGCGGCGTTCATCGGATACCTCTCCCTGGGGGTCGCCGCGGCTTCGCGGCGGGGTGGGGGGAGTTAAACCTGGGCGCGTACATGACGTCAATAAGTAAAACCAGACTGCCGGGAATCCACCACTACTCGTTATGTTCGTGAACACGCCTCAGGGAGGGCGGGGCCGGGCGGGGCGCGCGACAGCGGCAGTGCCCGCCGCTCCCCTCGCGCGGCGGGCACTCCCATGTGGAACTGC
>NZ_JBHVET010000802.1:0-3609 GCF_042802135.1 Kitasatospora sp. NPDC057512 | reverse complement strand
CGGACTCGCCGAGCGGCTCGCCGAGCGCGCCGCCGGGACCCCCGCCCAGGCCCGCCCGGCGCTGCGGCCCGCCGCCCGGCCCGAGCGGGTGCCGCTCTCCTTCTCCCAGCGCCGCCTCTGGTTCCTCGCCCAGGCCGAGGGCCCCACCGCCACCTACAACATCACCCTCGCCCTGCGGCTGCGCGGCCCGCTTGACCCCGCCGCCCTGGCGGACGCCCTCGGCGACACCGTCCGGCGGCACGAGGCGCTGCGCACCGTCTTCGCCGAGCACGACGGCACCCCGTACCAGCGCGTCCTGGACGAGCCCGTCGCCCCGCTGCTCACCACCACCGACCGCCCGGTGGACGAACTCGCCCGGCACGCCTTCGACCTGGCCGCCGACCTGCCCGTGCACGCCTACCTGCGGCCCGAGGGCCCGGACGAGCACGTCCTGGTCCTGGTCCTGCACCACATCGCCGGGGACGGCGCCTCGCTCGGCCCGCTCTACCGCGACCTCACCGACGCCTACCGGGCCCGCCAGGCCGGCCACGCCCCCGACTGGGAGCCGCTGCCCGTCCAGTACGCCGACCACGCGCTGTGGCAGCACGCCCTGCTCGGCGACGAGGACGACCCGCAGAGCCTGGCCTCCCGCCAACTCTCCCACTGGCGCGAGGCGTTGGCCGACCTTCCGGAGGAGTTGGCACTGCCCGCGGACCGCCCCCGGCCGCCGGTCGCCAGCCACCGCGGCGCCGTCGTCCCGCTGGAGCTCGACGCGGACCTGCACGCCCGGCTCGCCGACCTCGCCGCCGAGCACGGCGCGACGCTCTTCATGGTCCTCCAGGCCGCCTACGCCACCCTGCTGCACCGCTTCGGCGCCGGCACCGACCTGCCGATCGGCACCCCGGTGGCCGGGCGCCTCGACGAGGCCGCCACCGACCTGGTCGGCTACTTCGCCAACACCCTGGTGCTGCGCACCGACCTCTCCGGCCGCCCGAGCTTCGCCGAACTGCTGCGCCGCGTCCGGGAGACCGACCTCGCCGCGTACGAGCACCAGGACACGCCGTTCGAGCGCCTGGTCGAGGAGTTCAACCCGGTCCGCTCGCTGGCCCGGCACCCGCTGTTCCAGGTGATGCTGACCTTCGCCGCCGCCGCCGAGGGCGGCCCCGCCTTCCCCGGCGTGACGGCGGTCGAGGAGCCGGTGGAGTACGGCACCGCCAAGTTCGACCTCAAGCTGGCGCTGACCGAGCGCCACCGCGCCGACGGCACCCCGGACGGGCTCGCGGGCGGGCTGGAGTACGCCACCGACCTGTTCGACCCGGAGACCGTGCGGCGGCTGGCCGACGTGCTGGCCCTGATCCTGCGGCAGGCCGCCGCCGACCCGGAGCTCAGCGTCGCGGCGGCCGGGCTGACGACCGAGGGCGGGGCGACCGAACTCCGCCCCTCCGCAGGGACGTTGGCTTCGGAGGTGCCGCTGCTTCCGGCGGTGTTCGAGGAGCGGGCGGCGGCCACGCCGGAGGCGGTGGCGCTGGTGTGCGGGGAGGAGGTGCTGACGTACCGGGAGTTGGACGCGCGGGCGAACCGGCTCGCGGGCCGGCTGGTCGGTGCCGGGGTGACGCGCGGTGCGATGGTGGCGTTGGCGCTGCCGCGCTCGGTGGAGTCGGTGGTCGGACTGCTCGCGGTGCTCAAGGCCGGCGGGGTGTACCTGCCGCTGGACGCCGAGTACCCGGCGGACCGCACGGCCTACACCCTGACGAACGCCGGGCCCGCGTTGGTGCTGACCGACGGCCGTTGGCCGCTGCCCGAACTGCTGGCCGAGCTGCCGGTGTTGGACGTCACGGACGCTCCCGGACCGGTGGAGTTCACCAGGCCCGTCCTGCGCGGGGCGGACGCGGCGTACGTGATCCACACCTCCGGTTCGACCGGTCGCCCGAAGGGTGTGGTGGTTTCGCACGGAAGCCTGGCCGCGCTGCTGGCCGGCCACCGGGCGACGCTGGTCGCGGACGCGGAGGCGGCGCACGGTCGGCTGCGGGTCGCGTTGACGGCCTCGCTCTGCTTCGACGCCTCGATGGAGGTCGTGCTGTGGATGGTCGCCGGGCACGAGCTGCACCTGATCGGTGACGAGGTGCGCCGCGACGCCCGGCAGTTGGTCCGCCACGTCCGTGCGGTCGGGCTGGACGCACTGCACGTGACCCCGTCGTACGCCGAGCAGCTGGTCGAGGACGGGCTGCTGGAGGAGCCCGCGCCGAAGCTGCTGCTGCTCGGCGGCGAGGCGATCGGACAGGGCCTGTGGACCAGGCTGTGCGCGGCCCCGCTGACCACCGGCCACACCATGTACGGGCCGACCGAGTCCACCGTGCACGCCCTCACCCGGCCGCTCGACGGCGCGGACCGGCCGGTGCTCGGCCAGACCGTCGCCGGGACCACCGGGTACGTGCTGGACGAGCACCTGAACCAGGCGCCGGTCGGCGTCCCCGGGGAGCTCTACCTGGCCGGTGCCGGCCTGGCCCGGGGGTACCTGGGCCAGTCCGCGCTCACGGCCGAGCGGTTCGTCGCCAGCCCGTTCACCCCCGGCGAGCGGATGTACCGCACCGGGGACCTGGTGCGCCGGGCCCGCGACGGCGAGCTGGAGTACCTCGGCCGGACCGACAACCAGGTGAAGATCCGCGGCTTCCGGATCGAACCCGGCGAGATCGAGGCCGTGCTGGCCGCCCACCCGGCCGTCCGTCAGGCCGCCGTGCTGCCCGACGACAGCGGCCGACGCCTGGTCGCCTACGTGGTCGCCGACGGCCCCCTCGACCCGGCCGCCCTGCGCTCCTTCGCCGCCGAGTCGCTGCCCGGCTACATGGTCCCGGCCGCCGTCGTGGAGCTCGACGCCCTGCCGCTGACCGCCAACGGCAAGCTGGACCGGGCCGCGCTCCCGGCCCCCGACTTCGCCGCACTGGCCGGCGGCCGGGCCGCCCGCACCCCGCAGGAGGAGATCCTCTGCGGCCTGTTCCGCGAAGTGCTCGGCCTCGACGTGGTCGGCGCCGACGACGACTTCTTCGAGCTCGGCGGCCACTCGCTGCTCGCCATCCGGCTGCTCAGCCGGGTCCGCGCGACGCTGGGCGCGGAACTCGGCATCCGGGACGTCTTCGAGGCGCCGACGCCGGCCGGGCTCGCCGCCTGCCTCGGTTCGGGGGCGGAGCGTCTCGCGCTGACCGCCTACGTCGAGCGGCCGGATCGGGTGCCGCTCTCCTTCGCCCAGCAGCGGCTCTGGCTGATCGACCGGATCGAGGGCCCGAGTGCCCTCTACAACTCGCCTCTGGCGCTGCGCCTGACCGGTGAGCTGGACCAGGCGGCGCTGGAACGCGCCCTCGGTGACCTGGTCGCCCGGCACGAGGTCCTGCGCACGCTGATGGTGGAGACCGACGGCGAACCGCACCAGCTGATCCTGCCGGTCGGGGCGGTACAGGTGCCCTTCGAGGTCCGGGACTGCCCCGCCGACGAGGTCGGCGAGTCCGTCGATGAGGCCTCCCGTCAGCCCTTCGACCTGGCGGCCGAACTACCCGTGCGCGCCCTGCTGTTGCGGGTCGATGCCGAGGAGCACGTGCTGGTCCTGGTGCTGCACCACATCGCGAGCGACGGTTGGTC
>NZ_JBHVET010000801.1:0-3614 GCF_042802135.1 Kitasatospora sp. NPDC057512 | reverse complement strand
ACCTACGCCGAGCCGCCCACCCTGGACTACCTCCAGGCCTTCGACTACCCGCAGAACACGGTGCTCTCCAACGTCTGCGAGAGCCTGATGCGCTGGACCCCCCAGCTCACCCTGGCCCCCGGCCTGGCGGAGAAGGCCTCCAACCCCGACCCGGCGACCTGGGTCTACGACCTGCGCTCCGGCGTCCACTTCCACGACGGCACGGTGATGACCGCCGACGACGTCGTCTACAGCCTCGGCCGGCAGATGAACCCGGACAACGCGGCGGCCTGGGCCCAGGTGTTCCAGAACGTCGAGTCCGTCACCGGGACCGGCCCGCTCCAGGTCACCGTCAAGCTCAAGCAGCCCGACTCCCAGTTCCCGCAGTACATGGCCACCGCCGCCGGCGTCGTCGCCGCCAGGGCCGGGGTGGAGGCCGCGGGCAAGGACTACGGCACCAGCGGCGGCCTCGACTGCACCGGCCCCTTCACCCTGGGCACCTGGGCCAAGGGCCAGTCGATCGAGCTCCGGCGCTTCGACGGCTACTGGGGTGCCAAGGCCAAGTCGAAGAAGGTCGTGTTCAGCTTCCTCACCGACGCGTCCGCCCGCACCAACGCGATGCTCACCGGGGACGTCGACGGCGGCTACCTGATCCCCACCGAGAGCTACGACCGGCTGAAGCGCAACGGCCCGGGCACGCTCTACTTCGGCGAGGGCCTGAGCACCGTCAACCTCAACGTCACCAGCATGAACGGCCCGCTCGGCGACCTGCGCGTGCGCCAGGCGCTGTCGCTGGCCCTGGACCGCTCCGGCTTCGTCCGGACCGGCCTGGCCGGCGCCGGCACCGTCACCGGCTCCCTCACCACCAGGGCCGCCTGGGCCGGCGCCCCCGAGGACGTCCGGAAGGCGGCCTTCGACCACCTCACCCCCACCGCCCCGGACATCGACCGGGCCAAGGCCCTGGTCAAGGAGGCCGGCGCCGAGGGCAGGACGCTGACCGTCGCCACCAGCACCATCGGCCAGGACGTCTCGCTGCTCGCCACCGCCGTCCAGGCCGCCGGGGCGAAGATCGGCCTGAACGTCCAGCTGAAGACGATCGCCCCGAACGCCTTCACCGCGCTGTTCACCGACGCCAAGGCGCGCGAGGGCATCGACCTGTTCCCGGAGACGTACTACGACTCCGTCACCGACCCGCTCGACCTGCTCGTCAACTTCCGGACCGGCGCCTACCAGAACTACGCCGGCTTCAGCGACAAGGCCTACGACGACCTCGTCGACCAGGCCACCGCCGAGTACGACCCGGCCAGGCGCGGCGCGATCGAGGCCAGGCTCCAGCAGACCGCCTCCGAACAGCTGCTGTGGATCCCGGTCGCCGAGTGGCCCACCAGCGTCTTCCTCAACAAGCGCGTCACCGGCGCCCCCACCACCATCTCGTACATGTACTACCCGTGGGCCGCCGACGTGGGGGCCGCCCGGTGAACTTCCTGAGATTCGCCGCCCGGCGGCTGGCCGAGATGGCCGCCACCCTGCTCGGCGCGTCCTTCGTGGTCTTCGGCGCGATGTACCTGGCGCCGGGCAACCCGGCGAGCTTCCTGCTGTCCGGCCGGTCGGCCTCCCCGGCCGCCCTCCAGGCGATCAACGAGCAGTACCACCTCGACGACCCGTTCCTGGTGCGGTACTTCCGCTGGCTCGGCCAGGTGCTGCAGGGCGACTTCGGACGCTCCATCACCTACCGCACCGACGTGTCCCGGCTGCTCGCCGACCGGCTGCCCGCGACCCTGACCCTGGTGGCCATGGCCCTGGTCGTGGTCGCCGTCCTCGGCCTGGCCCTCGGCTGGATCGGCGCGGTGCGCGGCGGCGCGACCGACTCGGCGGTCCTGCTCTCCACCACGCTCGCGGTCGGCACCCCCTCCTTCGTCGCGGCCGTCCTGCTGCAGGGCCTGTTCGCGGTCAAGCTGGGCTGGTTCCCGACCAGCGGCACCGGCGACGGCTTCGGCGACCTGCTGTGGCACCTCACCCTGCCGGCGGTCGCCCTCGCGCTGTACCTGATCGGGATGCTCGCCCGGGTCACCCGCTCGGCGATGCTGGACGCCCTGGAGGGCGAGCACGTCGCCGTCGCCCGCAGCCGCGGCGTGCCCGAACGCGAGGTGATCCGCCGCCACGTGTTCCGCAACTCGCTGGGCACCGTGCTGACCACCGGCGGCCTGATCGTCTCCACCCTGCTGGTCTGCACGATCCTGGTGGAGTCCGCGTTCAGCATCGGCGGCATCGGCCAGCTCCTCGAACTGTCCACCACCACCAAGGACTTCCCCACCGTCCAGGCCATCTCCCTGCTCATCGTCGCCCTGTTCATGACCGTGAACCTGGTCGTCGACCTGCTCCACCCGCTGGTCGACCCCCGGGTCGCCCTCGGTTCGAGGAGGGCCGACGCATGAGTGTCGCCCTCACCCGCCGGCCCGGCCTCGGCCGCCTCAGGGCCGCCCGCGCCCCGCTCCACCTGGCCTGCCTCGGACTCGTCGCCCTGGTGGTGCTCGCCGCCCTGCTCGCCCCCTGGATCGCGCCGGACGACCCGAACGCCGTCGACCTCGGCAACGCCCTCGCCGGCCCCTCGCCCGACCACCTGCTCGGCGTCGACGCCGCCGGCCGCGACACCCTCTCCCGGCTCCTGCTCGGCGCCCGCAGCTCCCTGCTCGGCCCGCTCGGCGTGGTCGCCTTCTCCACCGTCGCCGGCGTCCTGGTCGGCCTGGTCGCCGGCTGGCGGGGCGGCTGGCTCGACTCCGTCCTCTCCCGCGGCACCGAACTGGTCTTCGCCTTCCCCGGCATGCTGCTCGCCATCCTGATCGTCTCGGTGTACGGGGAGGGCCTCCTCGCCCCCGTCCTCGCCCTCGCGATCGCCTACCTGCCGTACGTCTCGCGCCTGACCCGCTCCCTGGTGCTGGCCGAACGAGAACGGCCCTACGTCGCCGCGTACCAGGTCCAGGGCCACTCCGCCGCGCAGATCTGCCTGCGGCACGTCCTGCCCAACATCGCCCCGATCGTCCTGGCGCAGTCCACCATCAACTTCGGCTACGCCCTCATGGACCTCGCCGGCCTCTCCTTCCTCGGCCTCGGCGTCCCCGCGCTCACCCCCGACTGGGGGCGGATGGTCTTCGACGGCCAGACGGCGATCCAGCACGGCTACCCGCTCTCCGCGATCCTGCCGTGCGTCCTCCTCGTGCTCACCGTCGTCGCGTTCAACGTCGTCGGCGAGCGCTGGGCCGACCGCGTCGCCCGGAGGAGCCGATGAGCCGGAGAACGACGGACCGGAGAACGACGAACCGGAGGCCCCGACGAACCGGCGCAGCCCCGAACCGGAGGACCGCGTGAACGCCCTCGACATCCGGGGCCTGCGGCTCCGACTGCCCGGCACCGCCCGGCCCGTCCTCGACGGGGTCGACCTCGCCGTGGGCCCCGGGGAGACCGTGGCCCTGGTCGGCGAGTCCGGCTCCGGCAAGAGCCTCACCTCCCGCAGCGCCCTCGGCCTGCTGCCGCCCGGCGCCACCGCCGAGGGCAGCGTCCTGGTCGACGGCGAGGACGTCCTGACGATGGGCCCCGACCGGCTGCGCGCCCTGCGCACCGGCCGGGCCGCCATGGTC
>NZ_JBHVET010000800.1:0-3614 GCF_042802135.1 Kitasatospora sp. NPDC057512 | reverse complement strand
GTCCGGGCCCGCGTTCGTTCCCCAAGGTCCTACGAGCCGGCGGCGGTCGGACCGAAGCGGCCCGCCTCCTCGCCGGCGACGGCAGGAGCCGGTGGTCACCGGGTTGTCAGACGACTGCTCAGCAGGTGTACCAGCCGGTCCGCATGCCGCTGCTGTCGATGGTGTTGCACCAGTGGGCGTCAAGAGCGGCAGAGAGGGCCGGGGCTGGGCCCGTTCGGCTTGAATACGGATACTGGAACGGCTGGTTCTACGCCTGTACACGGCCTTATCTCGAACTTACCCTCAAATCGCCCTCAGTGTTCTTGCTGCCCGGCCTCCCCTGGAGGATCAGGGTGCGAGAGGGGGTGGGGCAACGCCTTGACGACGCCCGCGTGGCGACGCGGGGCCGCATGAGAGGCCGAGGAGGGGAAGGGGGCCGATTGCCACACCACATGTGACATGCCCGCACCATCGGATCCTTCTGGTCGAATATCACCGATCGAAGCAGGATCTCTCGCTGTTGCCGCGCATCCCGCGCATTCCACATGAAGTCAACCGACGAAGAAGGTCGTGAGTCGCAATGGTCAAGAGAACCTCCCCGAAGGCCCGACGCCTGGGGTCGGCCGCCATGGGAATCGGCGTCATGGCCCTTGGTGTGGCTGTCTCGCCCCTGGCCACCGGTGCGGCGTATGCGGCGCCGTCCTGCGGCGTTGGCGGTGTGCTCTGCGGAAACATCATCGGCGGCTATACCGACGGCGGTATGCCGGATGTCGCTGCGACCGGCGGAGCCGGCAGTGCCGTGCGCCTGAGCACTGATTACGGCCCCCAGAACCACTGGATGTTCGTTCCCAGTCCCAGTGGGAACGGAACCTTCACGATTCGGGTCGCATCGAGTGGGCTGTGCCTCGACGCCGCCAACAATTCCGATAGCGCCACTTCTGTGCAGACCTGTAGTGGTCAGAGTTCCCAGGACTGGTACGCCCAGCCGCTGCAGACAACGAATTCCGGATACGAACAATTCCGCTTCCGGCATGCCAGTGACAACAAGTGCCTGAATGCCTGGGGTGCCAAGACGTCGGCGGGCACCACCGTGGGTCTCTGGAACTGCCAGGGTTCGAGCGCCTGGAACGACCGCTTCGCGATCGGCAAATACACTCCCGGCCAGGAGTATGCGCCGGAACTCGTCCAGCAGCTGAAATCGTGGGCCACGATGTATGCGTTGACCCAGTTCAACAACAAGTCCTCGGTCATCCCGACGGCTACGTTCCAGGTGGGGACTCCGGCTCCGGCGAAGGCCGGCCCGGCCCAGGTGGTGGGTCCCCCGGCTTTCGCGGGCGCCAGTGGCTCGGTGTACCAGTACGGCTGGTCGCAGAGCACGGGGTACACCTTCAGCAACGGCGGATCGGTCACGGTCACCGGAACGATCGGAACCGGGCCCATGAGTGCGTCGCCCGTGGCGGCATCGATCTCCGTGGCCATTCAGGGGTACTGGGGAAGCCAGTGGAACACCACTTCGACGCAGTCTGGTCAGGTTCAATTCGACATCCCGCCCGGTCAGGTGGGCTGGGTGGCCCGAGCTCAGCTGCTGAAGGCGATGACCGGTACCTGGAGCATCACCAACGACAAGGGGGACAGCTGGCAGGGGACGGGAACGGCCACCATCCCGGCGGTTGACGGCACCGACTCTCCGAGCAACGCCAGCGTGCTCTACCAGTGCACGACCAACCCGTCCGCGGCCACGTGGGCCGAAGCCTGCTACAAGACGGTTCCCAACGGCTATCCGTACCCGGCGACGCGCCCGTCGGCGTAGTCCGTTCCGGCGCTGTAGGTCAGGACTCCTGGCACGGCTGATGTGACCTGCCAAACGGGCGCGGCTCCTGTCGAGCTTCCAGCTCTCCACGCTGAAGCTTCGTCGCGGGAGTCGCGCCTTGGCGCTGCCAGAGGGCATGTGGTGACGGTTGCGAAGGCGCGACCTACAGACTGATCACGACCCGATGCACGCCTTAGGTCGTCGACAGGTCACCTAGGTCGCCGATAGGTCACCGGCGCCGGTTCCCCATGCAGTCGGATGACCGATGCGGCCCGCCTGCCCTCGCCGCCACAGTGGTGCTGCTCCGCGAACGAACGTCGGAGCGCCCCCTGGGCAGTTGAAGAGCAGAGGAGACCAGCATGGACCTGCGACGAATGACGACGAGGCTCGCGGTGGGTGTCGCCACGGTGGCCGGGGTGCTCGCCGCCACGACGACGACGGCGAGCGCCGACATCCTCACCTCGATCGAGACCGGTCCCGGCAAGTGCCCCGCCAACTGGGTGTGCTTGTGGAGCGAGAACAACTACATCGTGGGGAACCCGAAGGGCGGGGTCGACTACGGTGCCGTGGGCGCGAACGAGAACATCGCGGACCTGGGGAAGTTCAAGTTCGAGAGCAAGCTCTGGCGCTGGAAGGGCATGGCGGACGAGGCCTCCTCGGTCGTGAACAACACCGGGAGCAGCATCTGCTTCTACGAGCACGCCAACTACGGCGGCCTGGAGTTCAAGATCGGCCCCCGGGAGAAGTGGGCCTCCGTCCCGTCGTGGATCAACGACAAGATCAGCTCCTTCAAGTTCTGCTGACCTGTCCCCTCCCCCTCCTCTCCCTCTCTTCGACCTGAACGGATCGTCATGAAGCTCTCCAGGAACCTGGCCAAGCTGGGCCTGTCGGCCGCCGCCGCCGTCGGCCTGATCGTGACCGGGGCGACCTCCGCGAGCGCCACCAACGTCTACAACATCGGCCACGGGGCCGGGTCGTGCCCCGACGGCTACGTCTGCCTGTGGTCGGAGGCCAACTTCATCCGGGGCGGGACCATCAACGACGCGAAGTTCGGCTCCTTCGCGTCGAACCAGAACACCGGCGACATGGGCAAGCTCCAGAAGCGCGACTCCGGTGGGGACAAGGGCATGCAGGACATCACCTCGTCGGTGCTGAACAACACCGGGAGCAGCATCTGCTTCTACGAGAACAACTGGTACACCGGCCTGGAGTTCAAGATCGGCCCTGGGGAGCACTGGCCCTACGTACCGTCGTGGATCAACGACAAGATCAGCTCCTTCAAGTACTGCTGACCCCTCCTCACCTCGAATCCTCACCTCGACTCCCCACCTCGACCTGAACGGATCGTCATGAAGCTTTCCCAGAAGATGACCAGGCTCGGCCTGTGCGCGGCCGCCGCCGTCGGACTGGTGGTGACCGTGTCGGGCTCCGCCAGCGCCAACACGATCCTCGGCATCGGGCAGGGCGCCGGAGCGTGCCCCACCAACTACGTCTGCCTGTGGACCGAGAACAGCTACGTCGGCAACACGGGCTCCACCGGCAAGTTCGCGGCGATCGCCTCGGACCAGAACATCGGCGACATGGGCAAGCTGGAGCGGAAGGGCGGCCTGTGGACGGGGATGCAGGACGTCACGTCGTCGGTGGTGAACAACACCGGGAGCAGCATCTGCTTCTACGAGAACAACAACTACGGCGGCCTGGAGTTCAAGATCGGCCCCTGGGAGCGGTGGCCCTCCGTCCCGTCGTGGATCAACGACAAGATCAGCTCCTTCAAGTACTGCTGACCCGCCCCAGGACCCGGCCGACCCCCGCGGCCGTGTGAAAC
>NZ_JBHVET010000799.1:0-3622 GCF_042802135.1 Kitasatospora sp. NPDC057512 | reverse complement strand
TGTTTTGTCGCGGCCGTTTTGCCGTGGCCGCCGAGGGCCCGCGCGAATCCGCGCGGGGCCCTCGGCGTTTGTGCTGGTCAAGGTGGGTGCGTGGGGTGGGGTCAGGGTTCGGTGCTGTGTCGCCTGGGGGTCCAGTTGCCGGGCTTGTTCGGGGTGTAGCGGTTGGTGGGGCGGCGGCGGGCGGGCTGGGTGGCGGTTTGGAGGGTGTCGAGCCAGGCGGCGAGTTTGCGGTGGTTGGCGTGGGCGAGCTGGAAGGCGAGGAGGAGGGACTGGGCGGCGTGGCCGCGGACGCGGCGGGTGCGGGAGCGTTCGAGGCTGCGGGGTTTGATCGGGCAGGCGGCAGTGGGGTGGGTGCCGGCGGCCGGGCGCAGCAGGCGGCGGGCGCCGCGCTGGTCAGGGGCGGCTTTGGGGTGCAGGCGGTAGGCGGGGCGGGCGTCCACGCGGTGGCGCCAGGTGGTGCGGTCGATCTTCTTGTTGAGGAGGTCGGCGGTTGCGGTGATCAGCGGGGCGGGGATGTTGGGGCAGTACCAGGTGCCGTCGACGAGCAGGGCGCCGGCGTGGCTGCCCTGGATGCCGAGCTGGTCGCGGCGGTAGTCCCAGATCGGCCGGTAGCCGAGGTCGAGCAGGGGGATGTGGAAGGTTTCGGGCAGGGCGGTGAGTTCTTCAAGGTCAGCGGGAGTCGCCATTCCGCCGAGGTCGGGGGGAGCCACCTCCGTCGGTAGCGTCCCGCAGCCTGCAACGGCCTGAGCAGGGCAGCCCCTTTCGGTTGCCGCCTTGAGGCTCGGAAGATTGCTCCCGGCCTCGCCGAAGTTCTGGCTCTGGATCGTGTCGATGAACTCACCGGGCGTCAACCAGTCGGATTGAAGCCATGCCCCCGGCCGCTCCCGCGCGCTAGTGTCTTATGCCGTGTCATTCATCCTTCATGGGGGGGTGTGAGCAGGACGTGACTCGTTGGCAGAAAATTGTGCTCGTCACAGCCGGGTCGGTGGTCACCGTCTCGACGCCGATGGTCTGGCTCCTGGGTGATCCGGACACCGGGCAGTTGGTCGGCGCCTCGGTCCAGGCCGGGGCCGGAATCGCGGCGCTGCTCCTGCCCGTGCTGTGGCGGCAGGACCGGCAGGACCGCCCCGCTCTGCGGGCTGAGGCCGTCAACACGGGCAAGGCCGTCGCGAACGGTGGCGGCTCCGCGAACAGCGGCGTACGACTGGGCGGGAACGCGGGCGGCGTCGCGTCCGCGCGGGCCGAACGGACCGGTGACGCCACCGCCGAGGGCGGCGGCACCGCCAACTCAGGAGTCACCGATGCCTGATCCGGTGGTCGACGGCGAAGGCCACCCCAAGGAACCGACGGCGTCGGCGTCCGATACGGGTGCCGCGCGGGCGAACGACGGCGGTACGGCCATCAGCGGGACCGTCGTCGGCAGCAACGTCAACAGCCGCATCTACACCCTGTACTTCTGGGGTCGCGCCGCCAGCTGGAGCCTCCCGACGGTGCTCATCGGGCTAGTCGCCGTCGTGACGCTGGTACGCCAACCACAAGGCCGTATAGGGCAGTTCACGCCGGTGTACTTGCTGCTGGGCGCCGCGCTGCTGGCATCCGTACTCCTGACGATGCTCGCGGGAGAGCAAGCCGGCCGGGGCGACTTCTTCCGGTCCGGACTCAGGCTGCCCGCCGCATTCTTGTTGTGCCTGGTCGCCGCCGGGGCCGGACTGCTGTGGATGGGATATCTCCGGGACCACGGCGAAGTGGACGTCGCCGGTGGGCACTTCCGGGTCGAGAATGCCACCGAAGTGGGGGACGGCGAAGGGGCGACCCTGGTGGTCGACGCCGACGGGATGAAACGCGACGGCATGAAGGTCACGGTCTCCATCGGGCAACGCGTGCGGAACGGGGGATCCTGCGCGGCCGCGACCACGCTCGGCGTGGCACTCGAAGGTAAAGACGTGCAGAGCGCCAACCGCTCCCTCGAAGACGGGGATACCGCCGACCTGCGGCTTGACGGCGGAAGCGAGATCCGGGTCCGCCTCATCGTCCACACGCAAAAGGGATGTCAGGTGAACCTCGGAGTCACCAAAGTTCTTCTGTACGGGTGATCTGTACGAGTGAGGGGTCATGGGATGAGCGCGTGGCGAACTGCCAGGCGGGTGGTGGCGGGACTCGGGGCGCTGGCATTCCTCGCGACGGCCACGGCATGCGGTGAAGAGCCCAAGAAGTTCCTCGGCCTCACGCGTGTCAACGTCGCGTACAAGCATGACCAGCCAGGCACCTCCTACTGGGACAAGGGGAAACATTCCGGATTCGACTGGTATGTGGGAGCCTATGTCACCCAGCAGTTGAAGGTCGCCCACTCTCCCAAGCTGGTCACGTCCGACGTGCGCGAGACCGAGATCACCGAGAGATTGGCCGACCTGGTGATTGCCACCTACTCGATCACTCCGGAGCGCGAGGAGAAGGTCGCCTTCGTCGGCCCGTACGCCGTGACGGAACAGGGCTACATGGTCATGCCAGGGGCGATCAAGTCGGAGAGTGACCTCAAGGACAAGAACATCTGCACGATGACGAGCACGACCGCCGCCGAAAACCTGGAGCGCCAGGGTTTGAAAAAAATCAAGCAGGTGCCGAATGCCTCGACATGTGTGGATCTGCTGCTCCACGGAGAGACGGACGCCTTCTTCATGGACGAGATGATTCTCTATGGATTCCAAGCGGCGAATCCAGACAAGGGCCTACATATCTTCAAAGGCAAGGCCGGGCAGCCGCAGTTCTACGGCATCGGCATGCCCAAGGGGCATCTGAGAGACTGCGAGGACCTGAAGAAGATCGTCAAGGCATACGTGCAGAGCAGCCAATGGACAATGGACTTCGCGGCGGCACTACGGGAGTTCGCGAACGGGCACTCGGCCGAGGTGGACGGATACCGGCCCAACGCTGAACTTCTCGACAAGCTTTCATGCAAGGGGTGAGGGCCTGACCGCCGAGGCCGTACCCCGCCAGGTCGGCAGGGTGTGGGAGGAGTTCAGTGACGCCCGAACAGCCCTGCGGGAAGGTCGTCACCCGCTCGATCCCCTCCTGCGGGGGAGTCCGGAGGCCTGGAACTCGCTCTACCGGGCTCGTCCCGAGGAGATCGTCCTTCCGGTGGACGCGCAGGAGGTGGGGGCTGCGGTGGTGTACGCACGTGAATGGGGCCTTCCCTTCCGCATCTGCGCAGGCGGCCTGCTTCCTCTACGAGGTGCGGCGCCCCGACTGAGGGGCGGCGGAATGCGGAGAGCGTTGCGACGCTCTCGGGTGTCGTCGGCCGGCTGGTCAGCGGACGTCGAACGAGGCCGCCATCCGGTGGGGATTCACCGGGTCGGACTCGTGGCGTCCCGACGGGCGACGGGTCCGTACCCGCCGTCCCGGACGTCACCCTGCGGGCGGGGGACCGGCTGCCATCCCGCCCCTGCGGCCGACCGCGTCACCCACTTGGGAAAGGATCATCTTCCGCCTGGGAGAGTTGTCCATCGGACCTCTCATTGCCGCTGGTCAGCGAATTCTGTCGGTACACCACAGCGAACGGCCGGTTGATCTTCAGATCAACCGGCCGTTTTGTTTTGTCGTGACCGCTTTGTCGTGACCGCCGGGG
>NZ_JBHVET010000798.1:0-3625 GCF_042802135.1 Kitasatospora sp. NPDC057512 | reverse complement strand
GGGTCCCGGGGTTCCGGGGCGGCCTCGGCCGCGTTCGGTGACCGGGGTTCCGGCCCCGGCCGTGTTCGGTGACCGGGATTCCCGGGGCGGCGGACTGGGCAGGGTCGGGAGTGAACGGATGTCTTCACCGGATGGGGAGTTGCGAGTTGAACGACGCGATCAAGCACGGCGAGGTCGAGGTGAACGGCGTACGGCTGCACTACGCGGAGCAGGGTGAGGGGCCGCTGGTCCTGCTGCTGCACGGCTTCCCGGAGAGCTGGTACTCCTGGCGCCACCAGTTCGCGCCGCTCGCCGAGGCCGGCTACCGGGTCGTCGCGCCGGACCAGCGCGGGTACGCCCGCAGCGAGCAGCCCGAGCGGATCGACGCCTACACCCTGCTGCACCTGGTCGGCGACGTGACGGCGCTGATCGCCGCGCTCGGGGAGGAGAAGGCGGTCGTGGTCGGGCACGACTGGGGCGCGCCGGTGGCCTGGGCGGCCGCGGCGCTGCGGCCGGACCTGGTGCGCGGGGTCGCCGGGCTGAGCGTGCCGCCGCTGCCGGCCGGGCCCGGCGCCCTGTCGGCGGCCCGGGAGAACTTCGGCGAGGGCTTCTACCAGATCTACTTCCAGGAGCCGGGCCGGGCCGAC
Organism: Kitasatospora sp. NPDC057512; assembly: GCF_042802135.1. NCBI lineage: Bacteria > Bacillati > Actinomycetota > Actinomycetes > Kitasatosporales > Streptomycetaceae > Kitasatospora > Kitasatospora sp. NPDC057512. The sequence goes on along the minus strand of NZ_JBHVET010000798.1, from coordinate 2,999 downwards.
GCCGAGCTGGCGGCCGACGTCAAGTCCAGCCTGCGCCGCATCCTCTGCGGCATCCAGCCCGACGGCGAGCCGCGGCCGTGGATCGTCCCCGAGGGAAAGAAGCTGCTGGACACCGTCCCGGAGCCGGAGAGCCTGCCGGACTGGCTCACCGACGAGGACCTCGACGTGTTCGCCGCCGACTACGCCCGGCACGGCGAGCACGCCTTCACCGGTGGCCTCAACTGGTACCGCAACATCGACCGGAACAGCGAGCTGATGACGGCGTTCGTCGGCCAGCGGATCGACGTGCCCGCGCTGTACGTGGTCGGCGAGCGGGACCTGGTGAACGCGATGATCGCGCCGGAGGCGGTCCAGTACCTGCTGACGAACCTGACACCCAGGCTGCACCGGTACGTCCGGCTGCCGGAGACCGGGCACTGGACGCAGCAGGAGCGCCCGGCCGAGGTCACCGAGGCGCTGCTGGACTTCCTGGCGCACCTGGACAAGTAGGCCGCGCGGCACCGGGCCCGCCCTCGGGGGTCGCGCCCGGTGTCAGACCGGCAGGAGGCGGGCGATCAGCTCGCCGAGGCGGCGGGCGTTGCGGCAGGAGTGCATCTCCACCACGCCCGCGTAGGCGAGTGCGGCGGAGTCGCCGGTCGGCCAGAGCGAGGGCTGCTCGGGGTTGAGCCAGAACACCCGGCGGGCCCGGCCGGCGATCCGGCGCAGCGCGTCCAGGTTGGGATCGCGGTGGTTGTTCCTGGCGTCGCCGAGGACCAGCACGCAGGTGCGCGGGCCGACGGCGTCCAGGTGCCGCTCGGCGAACCCGCCCAGCGCGGAGCCGTAGTCGCTGTTGCCGTGGTAGCCCATGACCTCGGCCTCGGCGAGGATCCGGGCGGCCAGGCGCGCCGGGTCGTCGCCGCCGCGCAGCAGGCCGGTCACCTCGGCGGTGCGGTTGACGAAGGCGAACACCCGGACCTTGCTGAACTGTTCGCCCATCGCCTGCACCAGCAGCATGGTGAAGTCGGCGAAGCCCGCCACCGAGCCGGAGACGTCGCACAGCAGCACCAGCTCCGGGCGGGCCGGGCGGCGCAGCCGGTACGCGGGGCGCAGCGGCACCCCGCCGGTGCCCAGCGAGCGGCGCAGGGTGCGGCGCAGGTCGATCTCGCCGCGGGCGGCGCGGCGGCGCCGGGCGGCCAGCCGAGTGGCCAGCTTGCGGGCCAACGGGTGGACGGTGCGGCGCAGTTCGGCGAGCTGGTCGCGGCCGGCGTAGAGGAAGTCGACCCGGTCGGCGGTGGGGGCGACGGCGCGTTCGGCGATCCGCTCGGGGCCGCGCAGCTCGGCGACCCGGCGGCGGGCCTCGCCGGCGGCCATGGCGCGGAAGTCCCGGATGCGGCGGCGGATCTCGTCGGCGAGCACCCGGTCGGAGAGGTCCCGGTCGGCGGGGGCCTGGGCGCCGTGCCGTTCGCGCAGGGCGGCCAGGACGCGGGCGAGCAGCGTCTCGGGGGCGAGCCGGTCCAGTGCCTGCTGGGCGGACCAGCCTCCGGAGCCGGGGGAGCCTCCGGAGCCGGGCGAGCCTCCGGTGCCGTACCGGCCGAAGGCCTCGATCAGCTCGCCGGCCAGCCGGGCCTGGGCGGCGCGGTCGTCGGCGGCCAGCGCGGCGGCGAGGCGCTCGCGCAGCTGCTCGCGCAGCGGGTCGGGGCGGCCGAAGCGCGGCGGTTCGGGGTCGTCGGGGACGGCCGGCGGGTCGGCCCGGACGGCCTCCGGGGTGCCGACACCGAGCGGGAAGAACAGGTCGAAGGCGGCGTCGAAGACCGTCCGCTGGGCTTCAGAGCGGAGCAGGGCGGCGGCCAGGCCGGCCCGCATCTGCTCGCGGTCGGTGAAGCCGAGGACGTCCAGGACGGCGGCGGCGTCCACCGTCTCGGCCGGGCCGATCCGTAGGCCGTGTCCGCGCAGGGCGCGGACCAGGCCGGTGAGGCGGGCGGCGGTGTCGGCCTCCCGGGGCGTCGTCATGCGAGGGTGAGCTTCTGGGCGGCCTTGCGGACGTCGTCCTGGTGCTTGAGGATCACCCCGAGGGTGTCCCGGACGACCGTCTCGTCCAGGGTGCCGGCGCCGAGCGCCAGCAGGGTGCGGGCCCAGTCGATGGTCTCGGCGACGGACGGGGCCTTGCGCAGCTCCATCGCGCGCAGCGCGCCGACCACCCGGACCAGCGACTCGGCCAGCGTCTCGTCCAGTCCGGGCACCTTGAGCCGGACGATCCGGCGCTCCAACTCGGCCTCGGGGTAGTCGAGGTGGAGGAAGAGGCAGCGGCGGCGCAGCGCCTCGGAGAGCTCGCGGGTGGCGTTCGAGGTGAGCAGCACGAAGGGGCGGCGCTCGGCGGTGATGGTGCCCAGTTCGGGGACGGTGACCTGGAAGTCGCTGAGCACCTCCAGCAGCAGCGCCTCCACCTCGACGTCGGCCTTGTCCATCTCGTCGATCAGCAGCACGGTCGGCTCCTCGCCGCGGATCGCGGTGAGCAGCGGGCGGGCGAGCAGGAACTCCTCGCCGAAGATGTCGGTGCGGGCCTCCTGCCAGCCCTCGTCGCGGCCGGCGGTGATCCGCAGCAGCTGCTTGGCGTGGTTCCACTCGTAGAGCGCGCGGGCCTCGTCGATGCCCTCGTAGCACTGGAGCCGGACCAGCCGGGCGCGGCCGATCTCGGCCAGCGCCTTGGCGAGTTCGGTCTTGCCGACGCCGGCCGGGCCCTCGACCAGCAGCGGCTTGCCGAGCCGGTCGGCGAGGAAGACGGTGGTGGCCACGGAGGTGGACGCCAGGTAGCCGGTGGCGGCCAACTGCTCGGCGGCGTCCGCCACCGAGGTGAAGAAGCCCGTGCCGCGCCCGCCGTTGTCGCTCATCCGCCTGCCCCGTTCCGGTTCGCCGTCTCCGTGCGGCGCCACCCTACCGGCCGGTCACTTCGCTGTCTCGGGGACGGGCGCCCGGGTTCGGGGACGGACGGGCGTCCGGGTTCGGGGGCGGGTCCGGGGGCC
>NZ_JBHVET010000797.1:0-3636 GCF_042802135.1 Kitasatospora sp. NPDC057512 | reverse complement strand
GGCTGGAACCCGCGCGGGTGCGGCCCCTCGACGTCAGCCGCCCGCCGACAGGCGCAGCGAGGCCGTGCCCAGGCCGGTCGGGCCGAGCGGCACCCGGGGCGCCGAGGGCACCGGCACGCCCGGACCCACCGGGGCGGTCGGAACCACCGCCGCCGGGGCCTCGGCGGCGGCCGCCGTGGCCGCCCGACGGGCCTGCGAGGCCTCCAGCAGATCCCGCTCGGCGCCGAAGTGCCGCTCCAGGTCGGCCGTGCCGTACCGGAGGCAGCCCTCGTGCCAGTTCAGGATGCCCGCGAGCCAGTTCTCCAGCTCCCCCACGTACCCGTCGAGCAGCTCCCTGGCCGCCTGCTCCAGCCCGAAGTCCTCGTACATGACCGGGAGTTCCTTCCGCACGACGTGCTGGAACTGGCCCAGCCGCGAGTGCATCAGGTCGTCGACGATCCGGACCCCGGACGCGTAGTCGCAGCCGAAGAAGTTCTGCACGACCAGGACGGCGTTGTGCAGCTCGCCCTCGTACTCGACCTCCTTCTGGTACGAGAAGAGGTCGTTCATCATGGACGCGTAGTCCATCGCGGAGTTCTCCAGCGCGCGCATCGAGCCGTGGTCGTACACCTCCTGCGGCACGGTCTGCCCGTGGCCGAGGCGGGAGAGGCTCGTGGTGAGCTCGGAGCCGAAGGTGGAGCGGCGCATCTCCAGGTAGTCCACCGGGTCCGGGATCCGGTTCTGGATCTGGTTGGTCAGCTCCCAGATCCAGCTGTCCAGCATCGTCTCGACGGCCACCCGGAACCGGCCCCTGGCCTCGACGGTCATCGGGCCGGCGGTGCGCTCCCAGATGTCGGCGAGGCCGCGCTCCAGCGCGTTGACGGGCTCCGGCACGGGGGTGCCGTCCACCGGCATGAACAGGGACAGCCGCGCGTTGGCGGCCTTGGCGCCGCCCAGGTCGCGGGTGCGTCCGAAGGCCCGGGGGTAGTAGTCGTCGGCCCAGGTGCCCCAGGCCAACCAGGCGGAGGCGATGTCGAGTTGGTCGGCGGTGGCGTCCGGGTGGAGGCCGGCCGCGCAGAGCGGGAGGTCGTAGTCGCGCATCGACTCGGCGTCCCAGATGCCGGATGCGGGAACGCCCGGCTCCGCCGCCAGCAGCCCCATCCGCTCCGCCCACTCGATCACGCGCTCCCGGGCGCCGTCCAGGTGCGGGCTCAACCGGAGGTCGTACGGCAGCCTGAACTCGGGCAGCAGGGACGGCCCGACGGCCTGGTACGGCACGTGGCCGTGCGACCGCGCCCGCCGCACGGCCGGGCCCGTCGCACCCTCCACGGCCGGTGGCGCGGGCGGCTCCGCGCCGAGGGCTCCCTTGCGCAGGATGTCCAGCGCCGAGGTCCCGATGCCGCCGATCGCGTACTGGTCCCACCAGTTGCCGCCCCCGGGCCCGCCCGGCAGCCCCGGCAGCCCACCGCCCGAGCCGGGCGCCACCTCGCCGCCCGAGGCCGCCGAGCCCGCCGAACCGGCCGAACCCGCCGCGGCCCCACCGCCGTTCATGTACCGGCTGGAGCGCAGGTGCCACTCGTGCCCGCCGGACTGCCAGTCCTGGAGGCCCTTGACGTACGCCGTCACCCGGGCACGGCCCACCGGGTCCAGCCCGGTCTCCGCGAACAGCACCGGCAGTTCGGTGAACACGGTGTTCTCGAACTGCTGCAGCCGCGAGGTGAGCAGGTCGTTGACCGCCTCGGCGGCCTCCTGGGTGGAGCACTCCAGGAACCGCTCCAGCACCAGGATGCCGTTGCTCAGCTCGCCCTCGTCCTCCACCTCCCGCTGGTACGAGAAGATGTCGTTGCGCAGGTGCACCCCGTCGGAGAAGGCGTCCATCAGCACCCGCAGCGCCCGCGAACCCGACACCTCCTTCGGCACCTCGGCGCCGGCCGCGTACTCGACCAGCTGCGCGGACCAGGGCGCGCCGCCGACCTTGCGGCGCATCTCGATGTACTCGACCGGGTTGGCCACCCGGCCCTCGTTGATGTTGGCGAGCTCCCACAGCGACTCGTTGAGCAGGTTCCGGGTGCTCTCGGCGAACCGGATCCGCCAGTCCTCACCCATCACCGGCACGGTGCGCCGCCACAGGTCGGCCAGGCCCGCCTCGACCGGGTTCTCCGGTTCCGGCAGCTCGGCGGCCGGGTCGGCCGGCATGAACAGCGGCAGCCGGTCGAGGTGCGCCTTGCCCGCCCCGCGGTCGTTGGTGCGCTTGTACATGTCGAGGAAGTGGTCGTCGAAGAAGAAGACCCACACGTACCAGTCGGTGACCAGGGACAGCGCCTCGGCGGAGGCGTCGGGGTGGGTGTACGCGCAGAGCAGTCCGTAGTCGTGGGCCTCCAGGTCGGCCTGGTCCCAGATCCCGGACCCCTCCAGCATCCCCATCTCCCGGGCCCAGCCGGTGGAGTGGGCCCGCGCCTCGTCCAGATGCGGGTTGAGGCGTGCCGGGTGCGGCACGTAGAAGGACGGCAGTTCGAACGGCTGGGTCACGGCGGGCGGGCCTTTCTGGACGCGTCGATTGGACCAAGAATGACCCGCCGTCAGTTCGCCGCGCCGTCACAACAGAAACAGTCATATGAAATGACTCGCTCCCCCCACTCAGAACCACCCACCCGGCCGAGCGCCCTCCCCAACCCCTCACGCCCCCGCGCCCGCCGCCGCAGCGGACGGCAGTCCCCTGACCCGGGGCCCCCGGCGGATGTGACAGGCGCGGGCAAAAAATATCCCCCGCCACCCCGCCGTCACCTCCGGCAACCGCTCCGCCAACGAACAATGCAGCTCTGGCAAGGCCTTGAACAGACAAGACTTCCCCGGCTACGGGCGTGTTGACCGCGTACGCCAACGCCGCTTCCACCAGACTGGGCGCCGACCCGACGTCAACTCCGAGGAGGGCAAGCCCATGAACGTCACCGTTCGGCTCGCACAGCAGCCCGAGGCCGACGAACTGCTCGGACGCAGCGCGCTCGCCGCGCTCGTCGGCATGCTGCTGGACCAGCAGGTCCCGATGGAGTGGGCGTTCACCGGCCCACTGACCATCGCCCAGCGCCTCGGCCACGACGACCTGGACGCCCACGAGATCGCCACCTACAACCCGGAGGAGTTCGTCGCGCTCCTCTCCGCCAAACCCGCGGTCCACCGCTACCCGGCCGCGATGGCCAAACGGGTGCAGCAGCTCTGCCAGTTCCTCGTCGCGCAGTACGACGGCGACGCCGCCGCGCTGTGGAAGAACGTCCGCACCGGCAAGGAGCTGCTCAGCCGGCTCAACGCCCTGCCCGGCTTCGGCAAGCAGAAGTCGCAGATCTTCCTGGCCCTGCTCGGCAAGCAGTACGGGGTACGGCCGGAGGGCTGGCGCGAGGCGGCCGGGGTGTACGGCGAGGAGGGCGCGCACCGCTCGGTGGCCGACATCACCGGTCCCGAATCCCTCACCCTGGTACGGGAGTTCAAGCAGGAGGTGAAGCGCGCCGCGAAGGAGGCCAAGGCCGCCGCCAAGCCGCGCACCACCACCCGCACGACCGTCGCCCCCACCCCGACCGGTGTGCGCTGAGCACCGGCCGACCCACCCGGCCGGCCGTACCGGGGCCTGCCCCGCCCAGAGCGCGACGCGGGCCCCGGCCGCGC
>NZ_JBHVET010000796.1:0-3638 GCF_042802135.1 Kitasatospora sp. NPDC057512 | reverse complement strand
CCGCAGACCACCACCGTCACCACCACCAAGGTCGACGACGCGGCCGTGGCCCAGGCCCAGCAGCAGGTCGCCACCGCGCAGACCACCCTGGCCAACGCCCGGGCGGCGCTGACCGGCACCACCCTGACCGCCTCGGTGGACGGCACGGTCGCCTCGGTCTCCGGCAAGGTCGGCGACACCGTCGGGGCCACCGGCTCCGGCGGCTCGTCCTCGTCCTCCTCCGGCAAGTCCACCGGGACCGGCACGAGTTCGGCGGCCGCCCCGAGCGGCTTCATCGTGCTCACCAACCCGACCGGGATGCAGGTCACCGCGAACTTCTCCGAGCTCGACTCGCTCAAGCTGAAGAAGGGCGAGGCGGCCACCGTCACCCTGAACGCGCAGTCCGACACCAAGCTCAACGCGACCGTCCTGTCGGTCAGTTCGCTGCCCACCGGCAGCGGCTCCGGCGGCGCGGCCGGCTCCGCCGCCGTCCAGTACGCGGCCACCCTCCAGATCACCGGCGACACCAGCACGCTGCGCACCGGCCTCAGCGCCACCGTCCAGGTGATCACCGGCGAGGCGGACAACGCGCTCTCGCTGCCCACCTCCGCGCTGTCCGGCACCGGTACGTCGCGCACCGCGACCCTGGTGCAGCCGGACGGCGCCTCCGAGCGGGTCACCGTCGGGGTCGGGGTCGAGGGCGACAGCACGGTGCAGGTGGTCTCCGGTCTGAAGGAGGGCGACAAGGTCGAACTCCCCACCACCAGCGGCGGGAACGGCTTCCCGAACGCTTCCTTCCCGGGCCTCGGCGGCAACCGGGGCGGGGCCGGCGGCGCGGTCTTCCCGGGCGGTGCCGGTGGTGGTGCCGGTGGCGCCGGTGGCGGGGCCGGTCGCGGCGGCAAGGGCTGAGACTTGATCATGCGTCACGTCATCGACAAGCGCGTCCCCGCGCACCCCGTCCCGGTGATCCGCATCCGCGGGCTCACCAAGGCGTACGGGCACGGCGACGCCACCGTGCACGCGCTGCGCGGCCCCTCCGACCTGGAGACCGGCGAGCCGCGGGGCGTCAGCCTGGACATCGAGCAGGGCGACTTCGTCGCCGTGATGGGCAGCTCCGGCTCCGGCAAGTCCACTCTGATGAACATCCTCGGCTGCCTCGACGTCCCGACCGCCGGCCGCTACCTGCTGGACGGCATCGACGTCGGCCACCTGGACGAGCAGCAGCTCGCGCTGGTGCGCAACCGCAAGATCGGCTTCGTCTTCCAGTCCTTCAACCTGGTGCCCCGCACCACCGCCCTCGCCCAGGTCGAGCTGCCGCTCGCCTACGCGGGTGTCCGGACCGCCGAGCGGCGCCGCCGGGCGATGGCCGCGCTGTCGCTCGTCGGGCTCGCCGAGCGGGCCGGCCACAAGCCCAACGAGCTCTCCGGCGGCCAGCAGCAGCGCGTCGCGGTGGCGCGGGCGCTGGTGACGGCGCCCGCGATGCTGCTCGCCGACGAGCCGACCGGCAACCTCGACAGCCGCTCCACGGAGGAGGTGCTGGCCCTGATCGACGGGCTCAACGCCACCGGCCGTACGGTCGTGCTGATCACCCACGAGGACGAGGTCGCCCGGCACGCCAAACGGGTGCTGCGGCTGGTCGACGGGCAGATCGTGAGCGATCTGCGGCAGGCGCCCGTGGAGGGGCCGCCGCCCTTCCTGGACGCGGCCTACGCGGAGCTCGCGGCGGGCCCGGCGGGCACGGCTGGCGTGGCCGGCGTTGCGGGCGTGGCGGGCGCGGAGGTGTCGGCGTGATCCTCTGGCAGACGCTCCGCTTCGCGGTCGGCGGCCTGGCCGCCAACAAGGTGCGCTCGGCGCTCACCATGCTCGGCGTGCTGATCGGCGTGGCCTCGGTGATCCTGCTGCTGGCGGTCGGCAACGGCTCCTCGGTGGCGGTCAAGGACTCGATCACCTCGCTCGGCACCAACGCGCTGACGGTCAGCTCCGGTTCGGCCAATGGCGGCTCCCGGGCCACCTCCTCGGTGAAGAAGCTGACGGTCGCCGACGCCAAGGCGCTGGCGAGCGACGCCGACGCGGGGGCGATCAGGTCGGTCGCCCCGGTGGTCACCACCAGTGGGACGGCGCTGTACGGGAACATCTCGTACAGCCCCGGCTCGATCGTCGGCACCTATCCGTCGTACTTCGAGACCGCCAACCAGAAGGTCGCGCACGGCGAGTACTTCACCGACGACGACGTGCTCGACTCGCGCAAGGTCGCGGTGCTCGGCGCGACGACGGCCAAGCAGCTGTTCGACACCGAGAACCCGGTCGGCAGGTCGGTGGTCCTCGGCGGCACGCCGTTCACCGTGGTCGGCGTGCTCCAGGCCAAGGGCGGCAGCGGCTTCACCGACCCGGACGACGTGGTCATCGCCCCGCTGCCGACGGTGCAGAACGCCTTCACCGGCTTCGGCTCCGTCAACCAGATCCTGGTCCAGGCCGCGAACGCGGACAGCACCACGGCCGCCCAGTCCGAGATCACCCGCGTCCTGCTCGGGACGCACGCGATCGCCGACCCCGCCAAGGCGGACTTCCGGATCACCAGCCAGGCCTCACTGCTCACCGCGAGGGAGAGCACGACGAAGACCTTCACCGTGCTGCTCGGCGCGGTCGCGGCGATCTCGCTGCTGGTCGGCGGGATCGGGATCACCAACATCATGCTGGTGACGGTCACCGAGCGGACCAGGGAGATCGGCATCCGCAAGGCGCTCGGCGCGCCGCGAGCGGTGATCCTCGGGCAGTTCCTCACCGAGTCGACGCTGCTGTCGGTCATCGGCGCGGGGCTGGGCGTGGCCGTCGGGGTCGCCGGCTCGCACGTCAGCATCGTCGGCATCACGCCGGTGGTGATCCCCGAATCGGTGCTCGGCGCGTTCGCCATCGCCGTCGCCATCGGGCTGTTCTTCGGCAGCTACCCCGCCAACCGGGCCGCCTCGCTGCGGCCGATCGACGCCCTCCGGCACGAGTAGGACTCCACTGTCATGAGCAAAGAGATCGCCACGGTCGAGGCCGCGACCCCGGCCGAACAGGTCGCCCTCCTCGCCACCCCGCCGGACGCGCGGGACGTGAGCGCCGAACTGGCCGCGCCGCCGAGGCGCAAGCTGCCCTGGCTCAGCCTGCTGCTGGCGGGTGGCGTGATCGCCACCGGGGCGTTCGCGGGCGGGGTCTGGTACCAGCAGAACAACGGGCCGACGGGCGGCGGGAAGTCCTCCGCCCGGCCGGCTGCCGCCGCTGCTGCCCAGGGAGGCGGCTACGGGCAGGGGCCGGGCGGCTCCCGCCGTGGGGGCCAGGGCGCCGGTCAGGGCGGTCAGGGTGCGGGGCAGGCCGGCTTCGCCCGGGGCACGGTCAAGGCCGTCGACGGCAACACGGTCTACCTGACCGACACCAACGGCAACACCATCAAGGTCACCACCGGCGACGCGACGAAGGTCCAGCTCAACAAGGAGGGCAAGGTCGGAGACCTGCAGCCCGGCCAGAGCGTGACGGTCGTCGGCACCCCCGACGCCAACGGCGGCTACACCGCCAGCCAGCTGGTCGAAGGCGCCGTCGGTGGCGGCGGCTTCGGCGGCTTCGGCGGCGGTGCCGGTGGTGGCGCCCCCAGGAACCCGTCCGGCGGCTGACCCGGAGCC
>NZ_JBHVET010000795.1:0-3641 GCF_042802135.1 Kitasatospora sp. NPDC057512 | reverse complement strand
GCCCGGGGACCGCCGCGGGGGCCTCCACCGCGGATGCCGGTACGGAGGTCCGCACCGGGGCGAGCGTCGCCTCCGGTGCCTCCGTCACCACGGTTGCCTCCGGTGCCTCCACCGCCGAGGCCGCGCACCTCGCCAAGGAGGAGAAGAAGAAGTCGGGCTTCTTCGCCAAGCTGGGCAAGTTCCTGCTGGTCGTGGTGATCCTGATCATCCTGTTCGTGGTGCTGCTGATCGTCGGGATCGTCTACGCGGCCAAGCGGATCTTCAGCCGCCGCAAGTAGCCGCGAGCCTCTCGCCGCTGTCGCGAGCCTCTCGCCGCTGTCGGGTGCCACCCGCCGCTGTCGGGAGCCACCCGCCGTGGACGGGAGCCACCCGTCGTAGAGGGGAACCACCCGCCGCCGCGACCCGGGCGTCGCCACCGCCTCCCGGGCGGTGGGCCGGAACGACCGCCCGGGGCAGGCCACCCGACGGCGATTGGCCATGGCCCGGGCGCCGGGACCGCCCGAGGATGAACGCCATGAGCGACCACCACTCCCACGAGGCCCCCGACGAGCTGCGCCCCGAGAGCCGGGTCGTCCACCCGCCGCTCACCGAGGTCACCGGCAGCCGTCCGCTGGGCGTCCCGCTGCACCAGGGTCACCTGTTCGCCTTCGACACCGGCGACGCGCTCGCCGGAGCCCACGGGGGACCGGACGGCGCCTTCTTCTACAACCGCTTCGGCAACCCCACCGTCCGCTCGCTGGAGCAGGCCGTCGCCGGACTGGAGGGCGGCACCGGCGCCCTCGCCACCGCCTCCGGCATGGGGGCGATCAACACCGCGCTGCTCGCCCTGCTGCGCGCCGGCGACCACGTGATCGCCCAGCGCAGCCTGTACGGCGGCACCGTCGGCGCGCTGACCGACCTCACCGAGCGCTGGGGCGTCGAGGTCGGCTACGTGAGCGGCGACGACCCGGCCGGGGTGGCGGCCGCCCTGCGCCCCGGCACCAGGTTGCTGTTCCTGGAGACCGTCTCCAACCCCACCACCCGGGTCACCGACCTGCCCGGGCTGATCGCCGTCGCCAAGCGGGCCGGGGTGGTGAGCGTGGTGGACAACACCTTCGCGACCCCGCTGCTGTGCCGCCCGATCGAGCACGGCGCGGACATCGTGATCCACTCCGTGACCAAGTACCTCGGCGGACACTCGGACGTCCTCGGCGGGATCGCCGTCTTCGCCGACCCGGCGCTGCACCACCGGGTCTGGCGGCGCTCGCTCGAACTCGGCGCCGCCGCGGACCCGTTCGCCGCCTGGCTGACCCTGCGCGGCATGCAGACCCTCGCCCTGCGGGTCCGCCGCCAGTGCGAGACCGCGCTCGACCTGGCCGGTCGGCTCGCCGCCCACCCCGCGGTCACCGCCGTCCACTACCCGGGCCTGCCCACCCACCCCGACCACGACCTCGCCCGCCGCCTGCTGCCCGACGGTCACGGCGGAGTCCTGGCCTTCGCCTTGGCCGGCGGCCGGGAGGCGGCCGCGACGTTCACCGAGTCCGTCCGGCTCGCCTCGCTGGCACCCTCCCTGGGCGACGTGCACACCCTGGTGCTGCACCCGGCCAGCACCTCCCACCGGCAGCTGTCGGACGAGGACTTGGCGGCGGCGGGCATCGGCCCGGGGACGGTGCGGGTGTCGGTGGGCATCGAGCACCCCGAGGACATCTGGGCGGACGTCCGGCAGGCGCTGGCGAAGGTGTGAGCGGAGGTGTGGGGGGAGCCGTGAGCCGAGGGGCCGTCAGGGCCGGGCGGCCGTCGCGGCGAGGACCGGCCCGCGGGCCGGGGCGTGGGCCGGGGCGTGGTGGCCGCGGGCGCCCGGCGGCCCGGGGCGCGCGGCGGCCCGTCAGCGCTGCCGGGGGCGGGCCACCAGCAGGGCGATGTCGTCCTCGGCGGCGGCCGGCGGCGGGGCGAGGGAGTGGAGGACGGCGTCGAGCAGCTCGTCGAGGTTCCCGGTGGCGGGCAGGCGCAGGGCCGCGAGCCGCTCCAGGGAGGCGTCGATGTCCTCGTCCCGGCGCTCGACCAGGCCGTCGGTGTAGAGCAGCAGGGTTTGGCCCGGCAGGAGCGGGTGGGCGGTCTGCTCGTAGCCGCCGAGGCCGGTGCCGAGCGGCGGGCCGGTGGGGACGCGCAGCAGCTCGGTCGGACGGCCGGGGGCGATCAGGGCGGGCGGCAGGTGGCCCGCGCTGGAGAGGGTCCAGCGGCCCCGGCCCGGGTCGGCGAGCGCCAGCAGGCAGGTCGCGGGCCGGGCGGAGTCGTCGGCGGAGATGACGTTGTCGAGCTGGCGCAGGATCCGGTGCGGGGGCAGGTCCATCCCGGCGAGGTCGCGCAGCGCTGAGCGGTAGTGGCTCATGTCGACGGCGGCCTCGACGCCGTGCCCCATGACGTCGCCCATCGCCAGCAGGGTGCGCCCGAACGGCAGGCGGACCGTCTCGAACCAGTCGCCGCCGACCACCGAGGAGCTCCCGGAGGGAAGGTAGCGGGAGGCGAGGGAGAGGTTCTGGTGCGGGTTGCCGGGCTCGCTCAGCAGCGCCCGCTGGAGCTCCAGGGCGATGCCCTGGGACCGGGCGAAGCGGCGGGCGTTGTCGAGGGCGGTGGCGGCGCGGGCGGCGAGATCGCCGAGCAGGGCGGCCTCGTCGGGGGTGAAGGCCGGGCCGGCGGCGGTGCGGCCGAGGGTGAGCAGCCCGATCAGGCGGCCCCGGGCGGCCAGCGGGAGGACCAGCAGTGAGGCGGTCCCGGCCGGGCAGGAGTCCTCGGGCCCGGGCTCGGTGAGCACGGCGACGCCGCCCGCCAGGCTGCGCGCGGCGGCCGAGCCCTCCCGGTGGCGGATCGATTCACCGGGCCGGGGCAGCTCGGCGAGGGCGTCGGCCAGCGCGGGTACGGCCCGGGCGCCGGCGCGGTGCAGCCGCTGGGGCGCGCCGTGGCCGACCCGGGCGGGTTCGACCGCGGGCGGCAGCACGTCCACGGTGGCGAGATCGGCGAGCCGGGGCACGGCGAAGGCGGCGAGTTCGGTGCCGGTGGTGCCGACGTCGAGGGTGGTTCCGATCCGTTCGGTGGCGGCGTCCAGCAGGGCGAGCCGGGCCCGGGCCCGTTCCAGCTCGCGCAGCTGCTCGCGGGCCGGGTCGGGATCGTCCAGCACGACGACGATCACGCCGGTGGTCCGCCCGGAGTGCCGTAGGGCCCGGTAGCGCACCCGCAGGCCGGGCGGTACGGGGGCGCCCGCGCCGTCCGGCCCTCCGGTGGCGTGCTCGCGGGCGAGCCCGTCGGCCAGGACCCGGCGCAGGATGCCGAGGGCCCCGGCGAAGGCGGTGGTCCCGGCGGCGCGGCCGAGCAGGTCGGCGCGGCGCAGCCCGGTGGCGGTGGTGAAGGCGGCGTTCAGGTACTGCCAGCGCAGCCGCTCGTCGAGCAGCGCGACGCCGACCGGGGCGGCGGCGAGGACCTCGCGGAGCCGCTCCGGATCGTCGCCCGCGCCGTCGCCGCCGGTGCTGCCACCGCCGGCGCTGTCACCACTGGTGAAGGCGCCGAGCCGTGCGGCGAGGGCCGCCGCGGTCGCCGCCAGGGACCGGGAGTCCGGTGACGCGGGCCGCGGCCCCTCTGCTCGGTTGCCGTGCCGGAAGTGCATACGC
>NZ_JBHVET010000794.1:0-3647 GCF_042802135.1 Kitasatospora sp. NPDC057512 | reverse complement strand
GTCCCGGCCCTCGCATGTGACGGACCGTCAGTCGTTCGCCACGGTCGCGTACTTCGGGGTGCCCTCGGCCATCTGCTTCAGGGCGTCCTTGCGGTCCCGCTTCGACAGCTTGTCGATGTAGAGGGTGCCGTAGAGGTGGTCGGTCTCGTGCTGGAGGCAGCGCGAGAAGAAGCCGGTGCCCTCGACGCGGATCGGCTCGCCGTCCTTGTCGACGCCGGTGACCGCGGCGTAGTCCGGGCGGGCCAGCTCGGCGTAGGCGGTGGGCACGGAGAGGCAGCCCTCGTTGCCGTCGTCCAGGACGCGGCGGCGGTCGGCCGGGTACTCCTCCAGCACGGGGTTGATCACGTGGCCGATGTGGCGCACGCCCTCGTCGTCCGGGCAGTCGTAGACGAAGACCTTGAGGTCGACGCCGATCTGGTTGGCGGCGAGGCCGACACCCTCGGCGGCGTACATCGACTGGAACATGTCGTCGATCAGCGCGGACAGCTCGCCGTCGAAGACGGTGACGTCCTTGACCTCGCGGTGCAGCACCGGGTTGCCGACGACGGTGATCGGGCGGGCGGTGCCCTTGCTGAGGTCGGGCTCCTCACCGATCACCTTCACGGGCGTCTCGGGCGCCGTCCCCTCCACGTCGTGCTCGTGCTCGTGCTGCTCGGCCTGATCCGCCATGTCTTCCGCTTCCGTCGGTGTACGCGTTACCTCACCAGGGTACTCAGCACACTTCTTCGAGGTCCCGGTAAGCCCGGCTTCCCGGGGCGGACGCGACCCAGCGGTCCAGCAGGGTGCGCACGAGGTGGGCCGGGGCGGCGATCCCGCACTCGCGTTCGACCAGCCAGGACATCCCGGCCGCGCCGCCCTGGCTGAGGTGGCTGAGGTGGCCGGGGTGGGCGGCGTCGCCGTCGTCGTGCGGGTCGTGGTGGGCGGCGACCCCGTCGTCGGAGGCCATCCGGCTCTCCGAGCAGGCGCGGCACAGCAGCCGCACCGAGGAGGTCCAGTCCTCGGCCGCGTAGCCGGCGTCGGCGACCAGCCGCTCCAGCGCGTCCCGGTCCCCGGCGGTGGCGGCCTGCAGCAGCACCACGTAGGTCGGCACCGGGGAGGGCGCCCACAGCTCGATCTCGTCGAACACCGGGTAGGCGACGCCGTCGGTGACCCGCTCGCCGTGCGGGGCGCCGTCGTGCAGCACCACCTCGCCCCAGCGGCGGCCGGAGGAGGGCAGCGGGATGGACAGCACCTCGATCCGGGCCGGGTCCAGCCGTCGGCCCCAGACCACCTCGGACTCGCCGTCCGGGGACAGCCGCACCGGGGTGGTGCCGAGGTCCAGGCTGACCGGGCCGTCCGGCTGCGCGCCGGGGCCGCCGGACAGCTTCAGCCCGTACGCCTGCCAGGCGCGGCGGGCCAGCGGCCAGTCCTGCAGGGCGGTCGCGGTGATGCCGAGGTTCCACCAGTCCGGGGCGCCGTGCTCGCGGTCCAGCAGGGCGACGGCGCGCAGGCCGGCCGAGCGGGCCTGCTCCCAGTCCCGGCGGAACTTGTGCAGCAGGGCGAGGTTGAACCAGGAGTCGGAGAGCCACGGCTCCAGGTCGGCGGCCATCACCAGCAGGGCGCCGGCGTCCTCGTAGCGGCCGTCGCCGATCAGCGTGAAGGCCCGGTCGGTCGTCTGCCGCCAGGTGGCGGACGGCCGGTGCCGTGCCCGGTGGAAGATCCTCACGTTCGTCCCTGCCGTCGTCGTCCGCTCAAGTCCCGTGCCACCGTGCCCGTACCGCCTCGGACGGCGCCCGGGCCCGGTGCCCCGGGTCGGTGTTCCACGCTACGACCGCATCCAACCACGCCCGCCCCCGCCCGCGCTCCCCACCGCCGAGGTTGGGGCCCGCCCCTCCCCAGCCTGCCTGTCCGATGCCGCCCGCTCAACCCCTGACGGCCGGAACCCGGTTCCCGGGCCGCGCGGCGGCGACGGACCGCCCGGGCCGTACGGGCCCCGCCCCGCCCGACCGTACGGGCCCCGCGGCTCCGGCAAGGGCTCCGCGGGACCCGCCCTCCCGTCGTCCGCCCGGAGCTCGGGCGGGGCGGCGTTGGGGCGCCTCCCGGCCGGAGGCCGGGGGCCATGGGCGACCGACGACAACGCGGCGAGGTGCGTGCCCCAGCGGTGCCCCGCGGACGCGAGTTCGACGCAGGCCCTAGCCGCCCACCCTGGCCAGGGCGTCCACCACGCGGGCGTCGTAGACCCGGCCGCGGCCCAGCCGCAGGGCCTCCAGCGCCTCCAGCCGTCCGACGGCCTCGCCGACGCCCCGGCCGCGGGCTGCCGTGAGCAGGTCGTCGTGGGCGTTGGCGACCCGGATGATCCGGGACGCGAGCGGCACCGGGCCGTCCCCGGAGGCGGGCCCGGTGCACGGGTCGGCCAGCCGGGCGACCTGCTCGGCGACCTGCCGGGGCACCCCGGTGCGGCTGATCACCTCGCTGCCGAGACGGGCGATCCGCTGCTGCTCGGCGTCGGGCAGCAGCGCGGTGGCGCCGTCCGGCACCGGTTCGACCAGGGACAGCTGGCCGACGTCGTGCATCAGCGCGGCGTACTCCAGCAGGGCGAGCTCGCGGGTACCCAGACCCAGCTCGCGGCCCAGCGCGCACGCCGTGTCCGCGACCCGGCGCGCGTGCCCGTGCGGGGTGTACCCGGCCACCTCGGTGGCCCGGGCGAGGCTGGCGATGGTCTGCCCGGTGGTGGCCCGCACGGCGGCGGCGCGCCGGAACGACACCTGGGCGAGCAGCAGCGGGGTGCAGAACAGCGGCAGCGCCCATAGCCCGACCTCGCCGGCCGCGAGGCTGACCAGCATCCCGGTGGCGACGATCGCCGAGCCGATGCCGAACAGCGAGCGCAGCTCGTCCTCCAGCGCCGCCGGGAACCGCAGCCCGCCGCCGGAGCGGCGCAGCAGCGCGGCCAGGGTCGCGTCGCAGAGCGCGGCCAGCGCGGCGACGGCGGTCAGGAACACCCCGTACGCCGGGCCCTCGGGCGAGAAGCGGTCGACCATGCCGCCGTTGTAGAGCGGCTGGAAGACGGCGCCCGCGAAGCCGACGGCGAGCACCCGGCGGGCGGCGCCGTCGCGGCGGGCCGGGTCCACCCAGGGCGGACGGCGGTGCGGGCGCCCGGCGCCGTCCGGCCCGGCCCGGTCCGGCAGGACGGCCCCGGCCAGCCGGCCCAGCAGCAGGCCGGCCCCGGTCACCGCGACCACCTGGAGCGTCCCGTGCGCGGTCGGCACCCCGCGCAGCGGCCCGAGCAGGGCGTACGCCAGCGCACCGGCCGCACCGATCGGCGCCTGCTCCCGATCCCCCGGAAGGGTGATGCGGACGCATTCGCCGAGCGCGATCAGCGCGGTGAACGCCAGCGCGACCCCGGGCTCCGCGACCCCGCGCACCGCGACCGCGCCCAGCGCGAGGGCCAGCAGCGCGGCGGCCGCCGCGTGCACCGCGCGCGCGGTGCGCCCGCAGGGCGCGTGGCCGAGGACCACGCGCCGCAGCGCCCGGGGCCCGGACACCCCGGGGCCGAGCGGCACGCGCCCGGCGGCGGCACCGGTGCCACCGGAGGCCGCGCGCCCGGGGGCCCTCACGGCTGCCCGGCCGCGGGAACGGTCCCGCCGCCCTGGGGCGGCACCCGGCCCGGG
>NZ_JBHVET010000793.1:0-3665 GCF_042802135.1 Kitasatospora sp. NPDC057512 | reverse complement strand
GGCCCCGCACGGCCCACTCCGGCGCTCGCCTCACCCGGTCGTCAGTGGACGACCGCGTGCGAGATCTGGCAGCCGCTCACGCCGTTCGACCAGGTGCCCTGCATGGCGAACGAGCCCGTCGCGAACGTCACGTTCTGCGCGCCGCCCGTCCCGCCGACCCCGTTCCACGAGCACTTGTCGGCGTTCTCGTACCCGGTCGAGTCGGTCCAGCCGCCCGCCGGGTTCTGGTCGGTGATGGTCTCCGAGTACTCGTGGCCGTACACGATGGTCACGCCGTCCAGGGTGCCCGCGCTGCCGCTGTTGACGTAGTTCTGGCCGCAGGAGCTGCCCATGTCGGTCACGTACGGGTCGTTGGTGAACGCCACGTCACCGTACGGGGAGGAGGCCGCGCCGCCGGTCAGGGTGGTGTCGCCGTTCCAGTCGTGCCAGGCACAGAAGCCACCGTTCGGGGTGTTGAAGCCGTCAGGGTGGGTGCCGGTCGGCGACAGCACCACGTACTGCGCGTTGCGGTTGGCGGCGGCGGTGGTGTTGCCGAAGTGCCCGGCGGCCTTGACGGCCTCGGCGGCCAGCTGGTTGCCGCTGGCCTGGCCCGGAGCGGCGGCGGACTCGTCGACCCAGACGCCGGCCAGCGCGCCGCCGGTCGGGTAGCCGACGTGCGTCGAGCCGGTCGGGCAGCTGGTCGCGCCCGCGGCGACGCCCTGGCAGTACTGGGTCATGACGCCGGACCAGGTCTCGCTGTTGGTGCCGAGGCCCTTGAACAGCTGCTGCGCCCGGACGGCCTCGCCCTTCGGGTCGCCGGTCAGGGTGGTGTAGCCGCTGGAGTTGGTGCCCTGGGTGCCCCACTGGGAGCCCCAGAAGACCAGGTAGACCTTCGGCGCGCCGGTGGTGACGCCGATGCCGTCCACGCCGCCGCCGTAGCTGAGGTTGTTGCCCGCCGCCTTGGCGGAGTTGCCGGCCTCCTTGGTCGGGTGCGCGCCGTGCCGGTAGGGGTGCGGCTGTCCGGCGAACTCGCCGGCCGGCCGGTTGTCCTGGACGGCCTGGGCGGCCGGAGCGGCCGCGAAGCCGGCGGCGGCCAGCGCCAGGGCGCTGAGCCCGGTCAGGGCCCGCAGTCGCATCCGGCGGGAGGTGGGGGAGATGCCCATCGTGAGGGTTCCTCTCTGGTGCCGGCCGCGGCCGGGTACGGCGCGGCGGCACGGTGGGGGACGAAGGGGGAGGAGCACGACGACGGCGAGCCGGGCCCACTGGCGGCCCGTCAGGGACGACCAGTGAGGTGGGGATGGGGGACCGGTTCACCGCCGACCGCCGGAAGCAAAGCACCGCGGCCGAAACCGGTTCAAGCACGCAAAGGGTAAGACCCGCCCCAAGGGCCGCCCGGGCGGACGTAGTGAACGTCAAAAGCCCGCAGCTGGGGGCGGGTTGATGCGCGTAGCGCAGCCGAATGCCAACAGTTGAGAGGCGCTTCTACACCGTATGCGCCGTCGGGCCGCCGCCGAGGGTCGGCTCAGGGCCCCTCGACCTCGCCGATCCGCATGATCCGGCCGTGGGAGTCCAGCACCACGTCGTAGGCGTTGCCGTGGCAGCCGTACGGGTCGGCCGGTTCGCGCTCGGCCAGGCAGTCGTCGATGTGGGCGATCAGCTCGTCGAGGGGGACGGTCCTGGCGGGTTCGTCGTGGGTGACGTCGACCAGGGTCGCCGCCACGCCCGCCCCCGCGAAGCCGTAGTGGACGGGGCTGCCGACGGGCTCGTAGCGGGCGGAGCCGCAGCTGAAGCGGGCGGACCGGGCGGTGAGTTCGGCCGGGCCGGCGGAGACGACGACGAGGAACTCGTGGCCTGGGCGGCCGGTGGGAACGGTGCACCCGGGCCCGGCGGAAGGCCCGGTGGAAGACCCGGTGGAAGGCCCGGCGGAGGGCTCGTCGGAGGGCTCGTCGGGAGAAGCGGGAGAGTCGGGCGAGGCGGGCGCGTCCGGCGAGGCGGCCGCGTCGGGAGCGGCGGAGGAGAAGGTGGCGGACGGCTCGGCCGAGCCGGAGTAGTACTCCTCCTCCTCGTAGAAGAGGCCGTCGTCCTCGTCCAACAGGTCGTCCGCGCCCTCGTCGGCCAGCGCGGCGGCGGAGGCGGCGGCCACCGTGGGACCGGAGTCGGCGGGCGTGCAGCCGGTGAGGACGGCGGCGGCGCCGCAGGCCAGCAGGGCGGCGGCGAGGAGCATGCGGGGCGTGGCCATGGCACAAGTCTCCCCGGGCGGCGGCGGTTGGCGGTACCCGCTTAACACGACCGGGGCCCGGTCCGTGGTTCCCGCCCGGGTGTGTCTGACCATTGGCGTCGGATCAGGGCGCGGCGTTGGGGTGCGTGCATCGCAAGGCGGAGGAGGGAGCCACTGCGGAGCATTGGCGACCGACGACAACGCGGCGAGGTGCGTGCACCGGCGTCGCGCACCCGGCGGGAATGGTCAGACACACCCTTGCCCTTCCCCCGCCGGATGTGCGGGTCCGGCGGGGGAAGGGAGCCGGCGAACGGCTGTCAGGAGGGGAGAAGGGAGCCGGTGAGCGGCCGTCAGGCGGCCACCGGTCTGCCCGCCTCGTACGCCTCGCGCACCCGGGCCTGCGCCCGCGGCCCCGCCGCCAGGTGGTCGAGGCCGAGCAGCGCCGCGCCCAGCACGGGCGGGGCGACGACGACGCGCGGCTCGGCCAGCGGCGCGGCCTCGGCGAGCCGGGCGGTCACGTTGTCCAGCAGCAGCGGCTGCCGGGAGGCGAGCACGCCGCCGCCCAGCACCACCGGGGTCGGGGTGTCCAGCAGGTCCAGGCGGCGGAGCGCCACCACCGCGAGCCGGACGATTTCGTCGGCCTGGCGGTCGATCAGCCCCCGCGCCACCTCGTCGCCCTCGTCCGCGACGGCGAACAGCACCCGGACGATCTCGTGCAGTCGCGCGTTCGGCAGGTGCCCGAGGTGGACGGCCTCGGCGACGGCGCCGGCGCCGGGCAGGCCGAAGTGCTCGGCGATGGCGCGGGCGAGCCCGGTCGGCCCGCCGCGCCCGTCCTCCGCGCGGACGGCGTGCCACATGCTGGCGACGGCGAGTCCGGAGCCGCCGCCCCAGTCGCCGGTGAGCTCGCCGAGGGCGGGAAAGCGGGCGGTGCGGCCGTCCGGCAGCAGCCCGACGCAGTTGATCCCGGCGCCGCAGACCACCGCGACCCCGCGCGGGCCGTCGGTGCCGGCCCGCAGCAGGCCGAAGGTGTCGTTGACGACGGTGTTGCCGGCGCCCCAGGGGTGGGACTCCAGCGCCACCCGCAGCGCCTCCTCCTCGACCGGCAGGTCGGCGTTGGCCAGGCAGGCGCTGACGTGGCCGGTGAGCACGCCGCTCCAGGACGGGTGGCCGGCCTCGGCGGCGGCCTGCTCGACCAGCGGGGCGAGGCCGGCGACGGCCGCCGCGCCGCCGATCTTCTGCGGTTCGAAGCCGCCGCCGCGGGCGGTGCCGAGGATGCTGCCGTCGGTGCCGATCAGGGCGACGTCGGTCTTGGAGTTCCCCGCGTCGATGGCGAGGACGCCGGGCAGGAGTGGTTCGGGCTGGTGGGTCATCAGGTCCCCGCGGCTCGTACGTGGCCCGGGCCGTTGGTCGTCGGCCGGGTGGCCCGGCCGAAAGGTCCCCGGCCGGGGGTGGACGGTCTCCTCGCGGT
>NZ_JBHVET010000792.1:0-3676 GCF_042802135.1 Kitasatospora sp. NPDC057512 | reverse complement strand
TCCGTCTCCCGCCCCGGGCATCCGGGGCGGGAGACGGACGGCTCAGGTGACCGGCCGGCTCAGGCGGACGACTCCTTCGGCCGGCGCACCGACCAGAGCACGGTGCCGTCGATCAGGACGTTGCAGCCGAGGAACGCCAGCAGGTAGGCGGAGGAGTCGGCCTCGCCGGGGAGCTTGGGGGCGACCCGCCCGGCCGGGTCCATCCGGACGGTGATCACCTGGCCGCGCTTGAACCGCGGGGAGTTCTCCGTGAGCGGGCCGCCCGGCACGTCGTCGTTCAGCTCCGTGGAGGCCAGGCTGTACGCCCGCCCGGTGCCGTGGAGCGCGTCGGTGACCTTCTCGTCGACGACCACGGCCCGCACGGTCCGCCCCGAACCCAGGATCAGGTTCGCCCAGGCCTCGGTGCCGGCCAGGTACGCGACGAAGCCGACGACGGAGATGCCCAGGCCCCAGGCGACCATGTTCTTCCGGAACCGGGGGTTGCTGTCGGCGTCGCGGCGCACGGCGAACGCGTACAGCACGACCAGCGGGTAGGCGAGCCCCACCACCGCGGCGAGGAACGAGTTGACGTAGACGTCCAGCGCGATGACGCCGACGAGCACCGCCGTGGTGACGGCGATGAGGGCCAGGGCCCCGCCGAGTCGGCGGGACCCGCTCTGGATGCCCTGGTCGGGCTGGGCGATCGTCACCCGAAGGCCTTCCGGATGTTGTCCTGCCGCTCGGGCGGCAGGGCGTTCGACGTCTCGTTCAGCGGGGGGTAGAAGGAGATCCCGCTGATGGCGGCGCCCACCAGGACCGACCAGCCGTCCCAGTAGTCCAGGTGTTGGGTGGAGAAGACGACGGCGAGCACGTGGGGGCTCCACGGGTGCGCGAACAGGGCCTCCAGCTGCCGGACGGTGGTGACGCCCGATCCCGGCAGGCCGTAGGCCGTCCCGGACACGGGCACGGCCAGGTCGCGGACGGTCACGGCGGCCCGGCCGAGCGGGAAGTCGAGGACCTCGACGTCGGCGTCCGGCCAGGCGGTCGCGAGCTCCCGGGCGACGCGCTGGGGGTAGCCGCCCGGGGCGCCCTGCTCCTGCTCGCGCAGGTACAGGCTGAACACGCCCTGGACGATCTCGCCCTCCTCGGTCTGCACCAGGCAGTTGGAGACGTGCACCGCCCCCTCGCGCAGCTGCGCCTGGAGGGCGAGTTCGGCGGAGACGGCGATGCCGAGCTTCTGCTCCGGACCGGCGTCGGTGAGCCCGTCGAGCCCGTCCACGATCCGGCTCATCCGGTCGCCCGGGTCCTCGGCCAGGTCGATGCCGGTGAACCCCTCGGGCAGGGAGAGCCAGAAGGACGGCGCGGTCGTGTCAGTCATGTCCCACTCCCCAGACACCGGTGACGATCGCGCTGCCGCCGCCGAGCAGCGCGGGCAGGATCCGGCCCTTGCCGCTGCCGCCGATGGCGCCGCCGGCACCGTTGAGCGCGGTGCCGCCGCCGGTGGTGTAGTTGACCGCGGCGCTCAGCCCCGGGCTCGGGTTGTCGGTGAAGAGGCCGGCGGCGGTGGGGGCCGTCAGCGCGACCCCGCTGGCCGCCTGCACGCCGTCGGAGACGTTCATCGCGGCGGCCTTGGAGAGCCCGAGCTTCATGGCGGGCTTCTCGATCGCGGTGGTGAAGACCGGGTTGGCCGGGTCCATCGCCCGGGCGGCGACGCGGATCTCCTTGGCCCCGGCGCTCACGGCCTTGGCCCCGCCTTCGGCGGCGCGGGCGCCCCTGAACGCGGTGACCCCGCCCTTGAGGAGGGCGCCTCCGGGGAGGGCCCCGAGGAGGTCGCCGGCCAGGGTGAGGTCGTTGCCGAGGTTCGCCATGCTGGTCGGCATCAGTCCCTTGATGCCGTACTGCTTGGCGTGCAGGCCCGCCGCGCCGACGCTCAGCAGGATGGCGGGCAGGGCGAACGCGGGGCAGAAGATGGCCGCGACGCCGCAGATGCCGGAGGCCACCGTCAGCAGGTCGCCGCCGTGGTTCTTGAACCAGTTGCCGATCTTGCTGAGCATGCCCGGCTCCGGCGGGGCCTTGCTGTCGGCGGCCTTGCGGACGGCCTCGGCCGTCTTCTGGGCGTCCGACTTGTGGGTCCCGGCGAGCTCGTGGGCCTGCTTCTGGAGGCCGGCCAGCTCGTTGGAGGCGCTGGTGAGCAGGGAGGCGGCGGAGTCCAGGTGGTTCTTCGCCGTGTTGTAGCGCTGCTCGGCGGCGGCGAGGCTGGCGTCGTCGGGGTAGGAGCGGCCGGCCAGTTGGAGGTCGGGGGCGGCGGCCGCGGCGCTGTGGGCCTTGTCCGCCTCGTCCTTCTTCTTCTTGGCGGCGACCGCGGAGGCGGCCAACTCGGCGGCCTTGGGCTGGTGTTCGGTCAGCGCCTTGTACCAGACGTCGAGCGCCGTGTAGGCCGAGGTGATCGAGTCGGCGGCGTCCTGGAGGTAGCCGGGGAGCTTGCCGAACTGCTCGGCGAACTTCTTGGCGGCCTCACCCGTCCACTGGCCCTCGTTGTCGGAGATCTGGGAGAGCGTGGTGTGCACGCCGGTCAGGTGCTGGCCGACCCGGCGCAGGCTGGTGCTGAGCGCGGTGACGGCGGCGGAGTCGCCGGGGGTGGGGTTGAAGCCGAGGCCGGACCAGTCGGGCGCCGGCGGCGTGGGGGCGCTCATGACTGCCCCGCCGGGGCGAGGACCTTGACGATGCTCTGCTCGGTGCCGTCGTAGTTCTTCTGCACCTGCTCAAGGCCCTCGTCCAGGGTCTTGACGCACTCGCGGACCTTCTTCAGGCCGAACTGCCACTTGTCCTTGAAGTGCCCGCAGGCCTCGTCCAGGAAGTCGAAGCCGGTGCCGGTGTGGCCGGCCGCCTCGAAGGCCTTGAGGCCCTGGTCGAGTTCGTCGGCACACCCTTTGAGGTCTTGGGCCAGTTTTGCGAGGAATTCGGTACTGACTTTGAAGTCGGACACTTTCGCCCCCCGATGCGTCGATTGTCGGACCGGGCGAGCATAGCTCCAGCCGACGGGGGAGAGATCGTCACGGTCGGAACCGGAGGCGGTCGTTACGGGACCTTTACGGGCCGTCGACGCCTTCTTGACGTCGGCGGCCCAGCTCTGAGGCGTACACGTACGGTCGGTCTCAGCGGCGCCAGAAGCCGCGCTTCTTCGGGGTGACGAGCCGCACCACCGCCGTGACGAACAGCTCGGCGACGGGGGAGGGCCCCGGGCCGTGGTTGAGGTGGCTCTCGGCGGTCCACTCGCCGAGGACGGTGCCGGGGCTGCCGTCGAAGGGGCTGAACGCGTGCTCCAGGGTCACGTAGCGGACGGTCCTGGCGCCCTTGGGCTGGACGGCGGCGACGAAGTGGGCCTCGGTGGCGCCGACCGGGGTGGGCAGGGTGACCAGCAGCATGTGGTGGCCGTCGACCGACAGGTGGCGGCAGTCGAGGCCGTGGTCGGGCAGGCGGTCCTCGGGCGGCAGGGTGCTGCCGAGGTCGTCCCAGATCTGGGTGACGACGGGCAGCAGGCTGCCGCCGTCCGGGGTCGGGGTGGCCACGCGCGGGCCGAACTCCAGCACCTGGCGGGCCAGCTCGCGGTGGACGAAGCGGTAGTGGTGTGGTCGGGGGTCCGTCATGGGGGACACCGTAGCGAAGCGTCCGGGGCGGGGCGTCGGCACGTCCGACG
>NZ_JBHVET010000791.1:0-3676 GCF_042802135.1 Kitasatospora sp. NPDC057512 | reverse complement strand
GCCCGGGACGGGCCCTTGGAACCGACGTGAGCCGGCGCCACCGGGCGCCGGCCTGCCACCCCGCGCCCCGCACCGGCGGCCCGGGAGGAAGGCGGCACATCCCATGATCCGCTGGAACGCCGACCAGACGGCCCTGCGCGAGGGCCTGGCCCGCTTCGGCGACGACCTCAGCGCCGGCCACATCGAAGGCGACGAACAGGCCGCCTTCTCCCACGACAAGTGGCGCATGATCCAGAAGACCGGCATCCTCTCCCTGCCCTTCGAGGAACGCTACGGCGGCCTGGGCCAGTCCCTGCTCACCACCATGTACGTCCTCGAAGGCCTCGGCCACACCTGCCGCGACGGCGGCCTCAACTTCTCCGTCACCACCTCCATGGCCTCCACCGGCGTCCCCCTGCAGGCCTTCGGCTCACCCGCCCTCAAGGACGCCTACCTGCCCCGCATCGCCTCCGGCGAGGCCATCGGCGCCCACGCCATCACCGAGTCCGAGTCCGGCTCCGACGCCATGCAGATGCGCACCCGCGCCGTGCGCGACGGCGACCACTTCGTCCTCAACGGCGCCAAGACCTTCGTCTCCAACGGCCCCGTCGCCGACGTCGTCGTCGTCTACGCCCGCACCCACCCCCAGGGCGGCGCCCTGGGCGTCACCGCCTTCCTCGTCGACGCCGACACCCCCGGCCTGACCACCGGCAACCCCATCAAGAAGATGGGCCTGCGCACCTCCCCGCTCTCCGAGCTCTACTTCGACGACGTCCGCGTCCCCGCCGACCGCGTCCTGGGCCGCGTCGGCGGCGGCTTCCTCGTCCTCGACCACGTCATGAAACGCGAGATCCTCTACACCTTCATCGTCAACACCGGCGAGATGCAGCACCGCCTCGCCCGCTGCCTGGACTACGCCAAGACCCGCATGTCCTTCGGCAAGCCCATCGGCTCCTACCAGTCGGTCGCCAACAAGATCGTCGACACCAAGATCCGCCTCGAAACCGCCCGCAAGTGGCTGTACGACACCGCCCAGCGCCTGGAGGCCGGCGACAACGTCACCGTCGACATGGCCATCGCCAAACTCCTCACCAGCGAGTCCAACCTCGCCACCTCGCTGGCCGCCGTCCAGGTCTTCGGCGGCAACGGCTACATGTCCGAGTACGGACTGGAGAAGGACGTGCGCAACGCCGTCGCCGGCACCATCTACTCCGGCAGCAACGAGATCCAGTACAACCGCATCGCCGCCATGCTCGGACTGGGCAAATGACCGCCCCCGCCCTGCTGGCCCCCCGCAGCGCCGGCCACCTCAAGGTCTGCGGCGCCCGCACCCGCGCCGACCTCGCCCTCCTCGCCGACACCGGCCCCACCCTGGTGGGCCTGTGGCACGGCGTGCCCGGCGGCCCCGCCGACCTCGAAGCCGACCGCCTCGCCGACCTCGCCGCCACCGCCATCCGCCTGGGCCTGGAACCCGTCCTCGTCACCTTCCTCGACGACGCCCGGAAGATCACCGCCCTCGCCCGCGCCACCGGCATCCGCTGGATCCAGCTCCACGCCTACCAGAGCCCCGCCCTCGTCGCCGACCTGCGCGAACACCTCCCGTACGCCGTCCTCGTCAAAGTCCTCCACCTCTCCCGCGGCCGCTGCCTGGAACGCGCCTTCACCGGCGCCTTCGAACGCGCCGGATGCGACCTGTTCCTCCTGGACACCGTCACCGACGACGGCCGCGTCGGCTCCACCGGCCAGGCCCTGGACCCCGCCCACGTCCACGCCCTGCTGCCCCGCCTCACCATCCCCTTCCTCCTCGCCGGCGGCCTCAACACCACCAACCGCGACACCTACCGCACCGTCACCGACCACCCCCTGTACGCCGGCGCCGACATCGACACCGCCGCCCGCGACCGCACCGGCCGCTTCACCCACGAAGCCGTCACCGCCCTCACCCGCGCCTGGCACCCGCGCCTCCAGGAGACCCCCGCATGAGCCCGAGCTTCATCGACGCCCTGCTCACCGCCCCCCGCCCCCTGGTCATGGAGGTCAAACTCCGCGACCCCCACGGCGCCGACCTCCTGGGCCCCCGCACCGTCACCGACCTCGTCACCCGCTACGAACAGGCCGGCGCCCCCTGCCTGTCCGTCGTCACCGGCCGCTGGTTCGGCGGCACCACCCGCCTGCTGCGCGAGGTCACCGCCGCCACCCAACTGCCCGTCCTCCAGAAGGACTTCCTCACCCGCCCCGCCCAACTCGAAGCCGCCCGCGCCCTCGGCGCCTCCGCCGTCCTGCTCACCGCCGCCCTGCTGCCCGCCACCTCCCTCACCCGCCTCGTCACCTGCGCCCTCGACCTCGGCCTCACCCCCTTCGTCGAGATCACCGAGGAACGCGAACTCGACACCCTGCCCCGCACCGCCGAATGCGTCGTCGCCGTCAACAACAAGGACATCCGCACCCGCGAACGCGACCGCGGCGACCTCGGCCGCAGCCTGCGCCTGCTGCCCGCCCTGCGCGCCGCCGGCTGCCGCGCCCCCGTCTCCGCCTCCGCCATCACCGACCCCCACGACGCCGCCCGCCTCCTCGACGCCGGCTACGCCGCCCTGCTCATCGGCACCTCCCTGATGCGCACCGGCGACCTCACCGGCTGGCTCGCCGACCTCGACGCCGCCAGAGCGGGAGTCGCCGCGTGAAACACGACCTGCGCACCCGCTCCCTGGTCCTGGACGCCGCCGGCATCCCCCTCTCCGCCCTGGTCGCCGAACCCGAACACGCCGCCCCCAAAGCCGTCGTCCTCGCCATCCACGGCCGCGGCATGCGCGCCGCCTACTTCGCCGGCCCCGCCCACCCCGACACCAGCCTGCTCACCCTCGCCGCCGACCTCGGCTACACCGTCCTGGCCGTCGACCGCCCCGGCCACGGCGCCTCCGCCCACCGCCTGCCCCACGGCCAGCTCATCGCCGACCAGGCCGCCACCCTCCACGCCGCCCTCACCGACTACGCCCGCGCCCACCCCACCGGCGCCGGCGTCCAACTCCTCGCCCACTCCTTCGGCGGCAAGATCGCCCTCCACCTCGCCGCCCACTGGCCCGACGACCCCCGCCTGCCCCTGCTCGGCTGCGACATCTCCGGCCTCGCCCAGCACTACGCCCCCGGCGCCTGGGACCGCCCCGACGACCTCGCCGGCGGCGGCCGCCTCAACTGGGGCCCCCTGAACCTCTACCCGCCCGGCACCTTCCACGCCGCCCGCACCCTGCTCACCCCCGTCCCCGCCCTCGAATCCCGCGAACTGGCCACCTGGCCCGCCCGCTACAGCGCCCTCGCCGCCCGCGTACGCGTCCCCGTACGCCTCACCCTCGCCGACCACGAGCACTGGTGGCGCCTGGAGGCGGCCCACCGCACCGCCCTGACCGCCGCCTTCCCCGACGGCCTCGCCCGCCTGGCCACCGCCCGCCGCGCCGGCCACAACCTCTCCCTGGGCCACGCCGCCCGCCCCTACCACCTGCGCGCCCTCGCCTTCACCGACGACTGCCTCACCCGCCCCGCCCCCGCGCCGGCCCCCGCCGCGGCCGCACCCGCCGCCGTGCCGGCCGCCCCCGCCGCACCCGCCGCCGCGCCCCGCGCCTGACCAGCGTGCGGCACAGCAGCCTGCCGAGCGCGCCGAACGCGCCGGTCACCAGGTAGCTGCCGTCCGGGCGCAGCCGCAGGG
>NZ_JBHVET010000790.1:0-3679 GCF_042802135.1 Kitasatospora sp. NPDC057512 | reverse complement strand
GGGCTGAGCCGGTGCCGCCGGAGGCTGGACGGGAGCCGCCGGCGCACCGGCGGACTGCGCGGGCGCGTCCGGCGCCGCGGCCGGGCCGCCGGTCGGCTGGGCGGGCGCCGGCGCGGGCGCGGGTTCGCCCGCCGGTGCCGACGTCGGCACCGGCTCCGTACCGGTCGCCACCGGCGAGGTGGCACCCGCGCTCTGCGAGGCCGCGCCGTTCGAGCCGCCGTCCTCGGTGCCGACCATCCGGACGACCGCCACCACTCCCGCGATCAGCAGCAGCACCACGATCACGGTGGCGATGGCCAGCCGCCGCCGGCCGGTGCGCGGATCGGCCCCGGCCGCCTGCGTCGCCCCCATCGTCCACTCGCTGGTCACCGGCCGGATCGGCTCCGCGCCCGGCTCCTCCGACGGCTTCCCGGCGGGCTCCGTGTCCTGGGCCCGGCTGCCGACCCGGACCGTCCCCAGCAGCCCGCCCACCGACCGCTTGCGGCCGTTCCCGGCCTGCTCCGGCTCCTTCGCCGAAGGCTCCGAGGACTCCGCCGAGGTCGACGGCTCGGACGGCTTCGCGGCGCTCGACGCCTCCGCCGGCCCCGCCGCCTTCGACAGCCCCGACACCTTCGACGCCTTCGGCTCCGGCTCCTCGGCCGGCTTCTCCAGCGGCACCGCGTGCTCGGTGGTCGACTCGGACCGCGCGGTCGCCTCCGCGACCACCCGCTTGAGCATCGACCGGGTCTGCGAGGCGTCCAGCCGCTCCGCCGGGTCCTTCGCCAGCAGCCCCTCGATCACCGGCCGCAGCGGCCCGGCGTTCACCGGCGCGATCAGGTCCTCGGTCATCACCGCGGTCAGCGTGGCCAGCGCCGAGCCCCGGTCGTAGGGCGGCCGGCCCTCGACCATCGCGTACAGCGTGCCGCCCAGCGACCACAGGTCGGCCGGCGGCCCGGGCTTCTGCCCGCGGGCCCGCTCCGGGGAGATGTACGAGGGCGCGCCGACGAGCATCCCGGTCGAGGTGACGGAGGCGTCGCCCTCCACGCTGGCGATGCCGAAGTCGGTGAGCACCACCCGGCCGTCCTCGCCGATCAGCACGTTGGACGGCTTGACGTCCCGGTGCAGGATCCCGAGCGCGTGCGCCGCGCTGAGCACGCCCAGCACGTCGAGCGCGATCTCCGCCGCCCGGGCGGGGGCCAACGGCCCGTCCTCCCGCACCACGTCGGCCAGCGAGCGGGACTCGACCAGCTCCATCACGATCCACGGCCGGTCGTCCTCGTCGACCACGTCGAAGACCGTCACCGCCGAACTGTGCCGGATCCGCGCGGTCGCCTTGGCCTCGCGCAGCGTCCGGGTGATCAGCCGGTGCTTCTCCTCCTCGTCGACGCTGGCGTTCATCCGCAGTTCCTTGACCGCGACGGTCCGGCCCAGCATCTCGTCCTCGGCGCGCCAGACCGTGCCCATGCCGCCGCGCCCGAGCACGCCGTTCAGGCGGTAGCGGCCGGCCAGGAGGCGGCCGGTGGAACCCTGCGCCTGGGTCATTCGGAACGTTCCCCCATGTGCTGCTGGCGGTCGTGGTGACGGCGCGTCGGCCCGACCTGGGGCCCGGACGCCCAAGCCTCCATCATCCCCTGTCCGGAGGGCCCGCGACCACCCGGCCCCCGCATCGAGCCGGTACGAACCGGAACGGAGGCGGCGCTCCGTGCCCGATCTGTGATCGAAAACTCGCCAAGATCTGTCCGGACCACTGCTACCGTTCGGCAGCTCATCGTATTCCGGGGGGATTCGACGCCCATGACCGCACCCGCACCGGGCACTGACGGCCCATCGATCCGGCCGCACACCGCCCAGCACTACTCGGTCGCACCGCCCCCCGTCTCCCCCGAGGGCTACGTCGCCCCGGGCATGCCCGGCGCCCCCGTGGCCGGCTTCGACCCCGCCGAACCCGAGCCCCGAACCACCCCCCGCCACCGCACCGCCCTGGCCGTCTCCCTCGCCCTCCTCGCCATGCTCCTCGGCGGCCTCGCCTACGGCAGCGCCCCGCTGCGCGCCGCCGACAGCCTCGGCTGGCTGGCCATCGCCCCGGCCGGCCTGGTCGCACTCCCGCTCGGCCGGCTCGGCGGCCAGGGCCGCCTGCTCCCCCCGCTCGGCGCCCTCCTCGCCGCCGGCGCCCTCCTCCTCGGCCAGCTGATCGAGCACCTCCGCCGCGTCCACGCCGACGGCCCGGCCCCCGGCGGCCTGCTGCACGACACCGTCACCGCCTGGCGCGCCGACCTCCGCCCCCTCGACGCCGCCTTCTACGCCATCGCCCTGATCGGCGGCTTCCTCCTCACCCGCCGCAGCGCCACGCGGAGTTGACCACCAGCACCGAGACGACCGCGTCCCCGCGCCGGAAAAGGAGAAGGCCCCCGCCGTCACCCGGCAGGGGCCCCTCGATCAGGTCAGGACTCAGCGGTGGTCGAGCGCCGGGTTGACGGTGACCTCGACCCGCTGGAACTCCTTGAGCTCCGTGTAGCCCGTGGTGGCCATCGCCCGCCGCAGCGCACCGAACAGGTTCATGGTCCCGTCCGGCGTGTGCGAGGGACCGGTCAGGATCTCCTCGGTGGTCCCGACCGTCCCGAGGTCCACGCGCTTGCCGCGCGGCAGCTCCTCGTGGACGGCCTCCATGCCCCAGTGGAAGCCCTTGCCCGGGGCGTCCGTCGCCCGGGCCAGCGCGGCACCGATCATGACCGCGTCCGCGCCGCAGGCCACGGCCTTCGGGATGTCCCCGCTGTAGCCGACGCCGCCGTCCGCGATCACGTGCACGTAGCGGCCACCGGACTCGTCCATGTAGTCGCGACGGGCGGCCGCCACGTCGGCCACGGCGGTGGCCATCGGCACCTGGATGCCCAGGACGTTCCGCGTGGTGTGGGCGGCGCCCCCGCCGAAGCCGACCAGCACACCGGCGGCACCGGTCCGCATCAGGTGCAGGGCCGCGGTGTACGTGGCGCACCCGCCGACGATCACCGGGACGTCCAGCTCGTAGATGAACTGCTTGAGGTTGAGCGGCTCGGCGGCGCTGGAGACGTGCTCGGCCGAGACGGTGGTGCCGCGGATGACGAAGACGTCGACTCCGGCGTCCACCACGGCCTTGGAGAACTCGGCGGTGCGCTGCGGCGAGAGCGCGGCGGCGGTGACCACGCCGGAGTCGCGGACCTCCTGGATCCGCTGCTTGATCAGCTCGGCGCGGATCGGCGCGGCGTAGATCTCCTGGAGCCGGCGGGTCGCGACGGACTCGTCGGTGATCGCGGCGATCTCGTCCAGCAGCGGCTGCGGGTCCTCGTAGCGGGTCCACAGGCCTTCGAGGTTCAGCACGCCCAGACCGCCGAGGCGGCCGATCTGGATGGCCTGCTGCGGCGAGACCACGCTGTCCATCGGGGCGGCCAGGAACGGCAGCTCGAAGCGGTAGGCGTCGATCTGCCAGGCGATCGAGACCTCCTTCGGGTCCCGGGTCCGGCGGCTGGGGACGACGGCGATGTCGTCGAAGGCGTACGCCCGTCGGCCGCGCTTGCCTCGCCCGATCTCGATCTCGGTCACTTCGAGCCCTTCTGCTTTGTTGCTCATGCCCGCCGGGTCACCCCGGCCGCCCCCCAGTATCCCGTACTGCCGCTGCTCCCGCCCCGACGGCCCGCGCCCGGGCGCACCGGCAGGGGCCCGCCGC
>NZ_JBHVET010000789.1:0-3694 GCF_042802135.1 Kitasatospora sp. NPDC057512 | reverse complement strand
GTCCATGCCCGTCCCCTCCAAGCGCGTCCCGTCCATGCCCGTCCCATCGGCGCCCGTCCCGTCGGCGCCCGTCCTGCCCGTGCCCGCCCGGCCGGCACCCGCCGCCTCCGGGGCGCCGAGGAGCGCCTGCCAGCGGTGCCCGGTCAGCTCGGGCACGCTGCGCACCAGCAGGTGGGCGGCGAGGTAGCGCTCCAGCGGGCGGACGTCGCAGATCGCGAGCAGCCGGTACAGGCCGTTGGTGCCGGTCCGGTTGATCAGGTAGTCCGGGCGGCGCCACATCGCGCCGTCGGGGTCGCTGCGGTGCAGCAGTCGGTGGAACTCGCTGTAGCGGGTGCGCAGTTCGGCGTTCCAGCGTTCGGCGGTGGCCCGGTCGCCGAGGGCCTCGGCGCGCTCCCGGTACGCGGCGTGGCGGCCGCCGAGGTCCGCTCCGGCCGCCAGCCGCCGCTCGGCGAGGCTCCAGGCGGTCACCGACCAGTGCGCCCAGTCCCGCTCCCAGTCGCGCGCCCCGCCCTCGGTGATCCGGCCCACCAGCGCCGTGACCGCCCGGCCGGTGCGCTCCCAGTGGCGCTCGAAGCCGGCCCGCAGGCCGCCGTCCGGGTCCTCGTGGACCAGGAAGTCCTCCAGGTGCGAGAGCACCGAGTAGTGCGCGCCGACCAGCCCGTCCGGGTGCGCGGTGGCGTGCGTCGCGAGCGCCGTCACCACCAGCTGCACCCGCGCCCGCGGTGTGTCACCGTGCGCGCCGAGGAAGTGGCAGGCCGAGTCCAGGGCGGGCAGGCCGGTCCGCAGCAACTCCTCGCGCAGCTCGGCGGATTCGGCGCCGATCAGGGACCGCAGGGCGTGTTCGGCGGACCGGTCGACGGGCGCCGCGACGACGGTGTTGTCCGGCACCAGCGGCCCGTACGGCGGCGCGACCAGCTCCGCCCGTCCGGCGGCGGCGGCCTCGGCGAGCAGCTGCTCGTCCGACCGGTCGGCGACGGAGGGGTGGGCGGCCGCCCACGCCCGCAGCGCCTCGGCGGACCGCTGCGCCGCCCGGGGCACCCGCGCCTCGGGACCGCGCAGCCGCAGCCGCAGGTGCGGCCCGTACCGCCAGTGCCGCTCGACGTGGGCGGCCAGCCCCTCGGCCGCCGCCCGCCGGGCCAGCGGCAGGACGGCTTCGCGCAGCGCGCGGGCCTTGTCGGGTCGGTAGTGGTACAGGACCACGTCCCAGGCGGTCACGGCCCCCTGGCCGTCGGCCGGGTCACTCATCGGGCGCCTCCTCGGCGAGGGCGGTACGGGCGGTCCGGACGGAGTCGCGGGCACCGGCCCCCGCCGCGCCGGCCCGGCCGGGCCGGTAGGTCTCCACCACGAGTTCCACGGCCCGGGTCGGCTCCCGCTGCCCCGCGATGGCCGGCAGGGCCTCCTCCAGCACCGCGCCGCGCGGGTGCCGGGCGAGCCACTTGGCGAGGTGCCGCAGGTGCAGCGGGTTGCCGAGGTCGACGGGCTGCGGCTTGGGGGCGCGCAGGTGGGCGACGAAGGCGTCGGCGGGCGTGCCCGCGCCGTCGGCGGCGGCCGGTGCGGGGTGGAGGAAGAGCTGTTCGGGCAGGCCGAGCCTGGCCCGCCAGCGGGCGACGGCCGAGGCCGGGACCCCGTCGGGGCCCGGGTCGGCGGCGAGTTCGGCCCGCAGGGCGTCGAGCACCCCGGCCGGCAGCTGCCAGCGGCGGCGAGCGAGGACGACGTGCCGGTGGCGCAGCCGGGGGGTGCGCAGCACGCTGCCGCCGGGCGCGGCGAGGGTGGTGCGCGGGAGCATCGGGCGGAAGTCGACGACCCCGTTGGGGTGGTCGGCGAGCAGCGGGCCGAGCCGCCGGGGCAGCATGACCGGCGCGAGGAAGCCCAGGTAGAGGACGTCGAGCAGCTCGCCGGTGCCGCGCAACCGCAGCCGCAGCTGGTCGTCGGCCGGGTCGTGGACGAGGTCGAGGTCAGCCTCGGCGAGGCTGGCCCACCGCCGGTCGGGGCCGATCTCGTCGGCGAGCAGCCGGGGGTGCAGGTTGGCGTTGAAGCCGCCGACCGGCCGGACCTGGGCGGCGCGGGCGTCGGCGCCGAGCCCGGAGCGGAGCTGCCGGGTGACCTCGGCGGCGGCCCGCGGGGGCAGGCCGTCGAGGAACCGGCTGGTGAAGCGCCCCCAGCCGCCGTAGACGTGGTTGACGCACACCAGGCCGTCCACGGGGTCGCGTTGGAGGAACCAGGAGTAGCTGAGCGGCCGGGCCGCCGTCCAGTGGGGCAGCCGGGCGGCCAGGGCGCGGACCCGCTCGGCGGGGAGCACGAGTTCGCCGTCCAGCTCCGGGAGGTGGGCGAACTCCTGGCGCAGCAGGGCCAGTTCGTCCGGAAGATCGGTGTCCGCCCAGGCGTCCGCCGCGTCGGCGCCGAAGTCCCAGGGCGCGTCGCACACCCCGCCCACGCCGTAGCGGGCGACGAAGCGGTCCCGGGCCGCCCGGCGCATCAGGTGGCCGTGGTCGAACAGCTCGGCGAGCGCGGTCAGTTCGCCGAGCGCCGTACGGTCGGCCGCGCTCAGTCGGGGTCGCGGCGGGGCCGGCGCGTGGACGTCCTCGGCGAGGACGCTGAGCGGCGCGGCCTCGTCCGGCACCGGCCGTCCGGCGTCGGCCAGCAGCCGCCGCCAGTGCTCGGCGAGGGCGGCCAGCAGGGCGGGGCGGCGCTCGCCCGGGGTCGTCACCAACGAGCGTGTCGTCAGGTCGAGTTGGTCGATCCGGTCGGCCAGTGCGGCGTCCTCCGGCCACTGCCGCAGCCAGTCGGCCAGGCTCCGGAGCGGCCGCCGGTCCTGCGGGTCGACCGGCTCGGTGGGCACCAGCAGCCGGGCCGTCACCAGCCGGCCCACGAAGCGGTGCGCGGCCGGGTCGTCGCCGGGGCGCCCGAGGGCCTCGGCGAGCCGGGCGGCGAGCCGGTCCGGCCGGTCCGGGGTGGCCGCGAGCGAGGCGAGCAGGGCCAGTTCGGGCCGAGCGGCGAGTTCGACCTCCTCCTCGCGGGTGACGAGGTAGCGCCCGCCCGCGAACAGCGTCTCGGCGCGGGCGTAGCGGGCCCGGCCGTCGGCGACCCGGGCGGCGCTGGTCATCCGGTGCGGCAGCGTACGGCAGCGGCGGGGGTCGTCGAGCAGGGCCTGGACGAGCGCGGCGACCAGCGCGCGGTTCTCCCGGACGACCGCGCGCGGGCCGTTCGCCGCCTCCTCTGCCTCCGCGTCCTCCGCCGTCACGTCGGAGGCCCAGCCGACGGCGGTGAACCAGGACAGCGGGCTGGTCTTGGCGGTGGCCCGCAGCGCGTGCCGCAGGACGGCCGCCTCCTCCTTGCGGGCCCGGCCGCGCGGCTCCCCGGTCGCGCCCGCCGTGTTGGCCACCGCGCGCAGCAGGTCGGCGCTGGTGAGCGCGACGGCCCGGGTGAAGGCCGGCTCCCGGCAGATGCCCGCCAGGGAGGCCCGTTCGGCGGCCAGGGCGGGCGGGACGGCATCGGCGAGCGCGGACAGCAGCCGGGCCCGCAGCCGTCGCAGCTCCAGCCACTCGGCGAGGCGGGGGACCCGGCGCGGCAGGTCGCCGAGCCGGTCGAGCAGCGCCGCCCGCGGCGGGCGCCCGTTGTGCAGGTCGCGGCGGAGCGGCAGCACGACGCGGCGGTGGAACCCCTCGTCGTGCCCGGCCCGGCTGGCGTACAGGTC
>NZ_JBHVET010000788.1:0-3708 GCF_042802135.1 Kitasatospora sp. NPDC057512 | reverse complement strand
GGTCCAGGCCGATCACGGGGGTGTCGGCCTGGACCCCGGCCCCGTTCAGCGCCCGCAGGCTGCGCCGCATCACCCTTCGCGCGGTGCCGAGTTGGCCGGTGGAGTACCAGGTGAGGCCGCAGCAGACCGGGCCCGAGGGCAGCCGGACGTCGAAGCCCAGGTGCTCCAGCACCTCGACGGCCGAGCGCGGCACGTCCGGCTGGAGGCGGTCGGAGAAGGTGTCCGGCCACAGCAGCACCGGCCGGGCGCCCGCCGGGGCCGGGTGGGCGGCGCGGTGCCGCCGGTACCACGCGGTGAAGGTCTCCGGCGGGAGGACCGGCAGCACCCGGCGCCGGTCGATCCCGCCGAGCCGCTTGAGCAGCCCCCCGGCCCGGGAGCGGGCGAGCGTGTTGGCGGCCCCGGGCGCGAGCGCGGCGGCCCGCAGCCAGAGCGGCAGCCAGCCCATCGAGTAGTGCGCGAGCGGGCGGGGCCGGCGCCGGTAGTGCTGGTACAGGAACTCGGACTTGTAGGTCGCCATGTCGACGTGGACGGGGCAGTCGCTCGCGCAGCCCTTGCAGCTCAGGCAGAGGTCCAGCGCCTCCCGGACCTCCTCCGAGCGCCAGCCGTCCGGGATCGCCTCCCCCCGCAGCATCTCGGCGAGCAGCCGGGCCCGCCCCCGGGTGGAGTGCCGCTCCTCGCCGGTGGCCAGGTAGCTCGGGCACATCACCCCGCTGCCCGGGGCCACGCACTTGGCGACGCCCACGCAGCGGTGCACCGCCTTCACCAGGCTCCCGCCGTCCTGCTCGTACGGGAGGGCCAGCGGCAGCGTGCGGCGCGGGGCCGTGACGAAGCGCAGGTCGGCGTCGAGCGGGCGGGGGTCGACCAGCGCGCCCGGGTTGAGCAGGTTCTCCGGGTCCCAGATCCGCTTGAACTCCCCGAACAGGCCGATGATCTCGGGCGGGTACATGCGCGGCAGCAGCTCCGCGCGGGCCTGGCCGTCGCCGTGCTCGCCGGAGAGCGAACCGCCGTACGAGACCGCCAGATCGGCCGCCTGCTCCAGGAACTCCCGGAAGACCAGCACCCCTTGGGGCTCGTCCAGCGGGAAGTCGATCCGCAGGTGCACGCAGCCGTCGCCGAAGTGCCCGTACGGGACGCCGTGCAGGCTGTGCCGGCGCAGCAGGGCGCGCAGGGCCCGTAGGTAGTCGCCGAGCCGCTCGGGCGGAACGGCGGAGTCCTCCCAGCCGGGCCAGGCCTCGCCGCCGCCGGGCAGCCGGGTGACGATCCCCGCGCCCGCCTCCCGGACGGCCCACAGCTGGCGCTGCTCGACCGGGTCGGTGACCAGGGCGACAGCGGCCGAGCGCTCGCGCCTCACCGCGTCGGCGAGCCGGCGGGCGGCCTGGTAGGCGGCCAACGGGGTGTCGCCGCCGGTCTCCAGGAACAGCCAGCACTCGCCGGCGGGCAGCCGGTCCAGCGCGGGCGGGCGGGGCCCGGCGGCGAGCAGCGCGGCGATCAGGTCGGCCGCCATGCCCTCGGCGGTCAGCGGACCGTACGGCAGCAGCGCCGGGACGGCGTCGGCGGCGGCGCCCTCGTCGGGGTAGCCGGCCACCACCAGGGCCCGGGCCGGCGGGTCCTCGACCAGGCGGACGGTGGCGCCGAGCAGCAGCGCGCAGGTGCCCTCGGTGCCGGTGAGCGCCCGGGCCAGGTCGTGGCCCTGCTCGGGCAGCAGCGCGTCCAGCGGGTAGCCGGAGGTGCGGCGGGGCAGTCGCGGCATGCCCTGGCGGATGGCGGCGAGGTTGCGGTCGGTGAACTCCTGCAGCCCGGTGTGGAGTCGGCCGACCCGCCCGGGCAACGCGGCGAGCGCGGCGCGCTCCGCGGGGGTGAGCCGCCCGCCGACGGTCAGCTCGGTGCCGTCCGCGAGCAGCAGCTCCAGCCGCTCGACGTTGTCGGCGGTGCGCCCCCAGGCGAGCGAGTGCGAGCCGCAGGAGTCGTTGCCGATCATGCCGCCGAGGGTGCACCGGCTGTGCGTGGACGGGTCGGGGCCGAAGCGCAGCCCGTACGGCCTGGCGGCGCGCTGGAGGTCGTCCAGGACGGTGCCGGGCTGGACGCGCGCGGTGCGGGCCCGCGGGTCGACCTCCAGCACCGCGCCCAGGTGGCGGCGGAAGTCCAGCACCACCACGCCCGGGCCGATCGCCTGCCCGCCGATGCTCGTCCCGGCCCCGCGGGCCACCACCGGCACCCGGTGGGCGCGGCAGAGCGCCAGCGCGGTGCGCACGTCGTCGAGGTCGGCGGGCTTGACCACGCCGAGCGGCAACTGCCGGTAGTTGGAGGCGTCCTGGCTGTAGACGGTGCGCTCGGCGGCGCCGAAGCGGACCTCGCCGCGCAGGACGGCGGCCAGCTCACGGGCCAACTCGGCCCCGGGGACGGCGGACGGACGGCTCACCAGGACCTCCCAGGAGTGCGGCTCCGCCGATGATCGCAGCCGTGCCGCCGCACCGGTACCGGGCGCGGCGCCCGGCTCACCCGGGTGGGGGTGCCCCGGCTACTTCCGCCCGGTGAGCGTGCCGCGCGCGATGTGGGAGAGCTTGGCCACCTCGAAGGCCGGGTACGCGCCGCCCGCCAGCAGCGAGAACTTGATCCCCTCGCGGCCGCCCGGCCGGCGGTGCCCGGGCGGCTGGAAGCGGCGGTGGTGCTCGGCGGCGCGGTGGAAGAACTGCGGCCGCTCGGCGCGGGTGACGCAGCCGGCCAGGTCGAAGACGAACAGGTAGTGCCGGATCATCCGGACGAACAGCGCCTCGCGCACCGCGTACAGGTGCGGCTGGTCCTCCAGCAGGGCGAAGCTGCGCTCGTACTGCTCGAACAGGTCGAAGACGCTGCTGCCCGGGCCGCCCGCCGGGTGGACGGTCTCCCGGCGGCGGAGCTGGACGCACTCGCGCGCCAGCACGGCGGCCTTCCGGGCGCCGAGCAGCGCCGCGTGCGCCACCGGGACCTCCTCGTAGCGGCCGGGCGGGAAGGCCAGGCCCAGGTCGGCCCAGTGGCCGCGGCGGACCAGCCGGTCCCAGGCCAGCGGCGGCGCGCCGAACAGCGCGGGCCGGTCGAAGGGCGCGAACGGCTCGGGGCCGGCCTCGGCGAGCAGCGCCTCGGCCCCGCCCGGCCAGTCCCGGTCCTGGTGCCGGCGGGAGTGGCCGAACAGCAGCACGTCCACCGGGCCGGTCTGCCGGAGCCGGTCGGCGAGCGTGCGCAGCGCGTCCCGGGGCAGCAGGTGGTCGGCGTCCAGGAACAGCAGGTACTCGCCGGTGGCCCGGGCCGCCCCCGCGTTCCGGCTCGCCCCGACCCCGACCGCGGCGTTCAGGTGCAGCACCGACACCTGCCGGTGCCGGGCGGCGTACGCGTCGGCGAGCCCGCCCGCGGTCTCGGGGGAGCGGTCGGCGACCACGATCACCTCGACGTCGGCCAGGGACTGGGCGAGCAGCGAGTCCAGGCAGTCGGCGAGCTGTTCGTGCTGGTCGTAGGCGGGGAGCACGACGCTGATCAGGGGTGAGGGCATGACGCCGGAGCGTAAGAGGGCTCGCGAACCGTGGCAAAGCCCTGACGGTCCGTAATTCCGGTCAATCAGTGGCAAACCGTACGAGTGTGCGCCAGATCTTCACGCCGCCTTCCGGACGTGTCCACGCCCGGCGCCGGTCCCGGCCCGAGTCCCGGCCCGGCTTCCGAGCTGGGGCGATACGCACG
>NZ_JBHVET010000787.1:0-3722 GCF_042802135.1 Kitasatospora sp. NPDC057512 | reverse complement strand
CACGCGGGAACGCCGAAGACCGGCCCGGCGCACTGGGCGCCCGGACCGGTCCGGCGGGACTGCTGGTTACGAGCGGCGGGAGGCCTGTGACGGCCCGGTGCCCGGCTCGGTGTCGCCGTCGTCGTCGAGGTCGGCGTAGCGGGCGGCGTACTCCGCGTACGGGTCGTCGTCCTCCTCCTCCTCGATCGGCTCCGGCTCGATCGAAGCGGTGGACGGCGATACGCCCAGCTCGTTGGACAGACGGTTAGCGTCGAACCCGCCGCTGTTGTACTTCAGCTCGCGGGCGACCTTCGTCTGCTTGGCCTTGGCCCGGCCGCGCCCCATGGGTCGACCCCCTCAACGATGGGGCTCACGGCCCCGAGTCTGACACGTGTTCATGATCAGGACCGGCCTGCCCGAATGGGAGGACCGTCCCTTGGAGCATTAACGGTACCTGTTTCCGCCGCTGGACGGTACGTCGTCAGTGTGACGTGGCGCGCACCGACCGCACCCGCGACCAGGTCTTCCCAGGTCAAGGGAGGTTTTGCGGCGTTTTGCGCGCTGTCCAGAGGTGTCTTGGGTCCGTCGTTCCAGGACTGATTATCCCCCCTAGGGGGGCTCCGGATCACCCGTTCGGCCGGAGAAGTGAGAATCCGGTTCCACATCGTGATGCGCGGGGGGCCACTGGGACGGCCCCCCGCGCGCCACGGGGTCGGTCGGCGACCCGTCAGCCGCGGCGGGCGCCGGGCAGCAGCACCGTGCGCAGGGCGCTGATCTCGCGCATCCGCTTCTCGGCCAGGCGGTCGGCGGCGACCGCCGGCGGGACGCCGTCGGCCGTCGCCCGGGTGAAGATCTCCAGGGTGGTGTCGAAGATCTTCGTGGCCTTGTTCTTGGCCCGCTCGAAGTTGAAGCCGTCGATCTCGTCGGCGACCTGGATGACGCCGCCGGAGTTCACCAGGTAGTCCGGCGCGTAGAGGATGCCGCGGTCGGCGAGGTCCTTCTCGACGCCCGGGTGGGCCAGCTGGTTGTTGGCCGCGCCGCAGACGATCGAGGTGCCGAAGCCGCCCAGCGCCGCGACGACGTCGTCGGTCAGCGCGCCGCCGAGGGCGCAGGGGGCGTAGACGTCGAGCTTGGCCTGGAGCAGGGCGGCGGTGTCGGCGACCACCTCGACCTCGGGGTGGGCCGCGCGCACGCGGTTGACGGCGGCCTCGAAGGGGTCGGTGACGACGACCGTGGCGCCGTCCGCGACCAGGTGGCCGACCAGGTAGTGGCCGACCTTGCCGACGCCCGCGACGCCGACCCGCTTGCCGCGCAGGGTCGGCTGGCCCCAGCGGGCCTGGGCGGTGGCGCGCATGCCCTGGAAGACGCCGAAGGCGGTCAGGATGGACGAGTCGCCGGCGCCGCCGTGCTCGGGCGAGCGGCCGGTCACGAACTCGGTCTCGCGGGCGATGACGTCCATGTCCTGGACGTAGGTGCCCACGTCGCAGGCGGTGATGTAGCGGCCGCGCAGGGACTCGACGAAGCGGCCGTAGGCCCGGAGCATCGCCTCGTTCTTGTCCTTGTTCGGGTCGCCGATGATGACGGCCTTGCCGCCGCCGAGGTCCAGTCCGGCCAGCGCGTTCTTGTAGGACATTCCGCGGGACAGGTTCAGCGCGTCCTCCAGCGCCGCCTCCTCGGAGGCGTACGGGAAGAAGCGGGTGCCGCCGAGGGCCGGGCCCAGGGCGGTCGAGTGGATGGCGATGATCGCCTTCAGACCCGAGCTGCGGTCGTGGCAGAGGACGACCTGCTCGTGACCGTCGCCGGGGGCGCCGTCCTGTTCGGTACGGAAGATCCTGCTGAGCACGCCGGGTGCGGGGTGCGTGGCGGGGGTCTGTACGTCGGTCACTGTGGTGACTCCAGTATCGAAGGCCCGCTGCTGTGGTGCGGGCGCCTAGGGCGAAGCGTAGTCGGGGGCGCGCCGCCGGTCCGGCGTCTTGCCCGAGCCGGGGCCGGTCGTCCGAAGGGTGAGACGGAAGGCGGCGCGGAGTGCGGGCGCGAACGGTTCGGGGGCGCGCTCTCCCGGGGCCGCGCGGCGCGTGCGACCATGCAGGACGTGACCGTCGTACGTACCTCCGTACAACCGCCCTACGCGGCCCACCTGCGGGTCTACGAGCCGCTGGCCGCCTATCCGGAGCCCGATCGGGCGCGCTGGCAGGCCTGGGCGGCGGAGCACGGGCCGGACGCCGCGGAGCCGGCCCAGCCGGTGGCGGCGGCGGTGCTGGAGGAGCAGCGGGAGGCGCTCGCCGGGCTGGCCGCCCGCACGCCCCGGGCGCTGCCCGAGCGGGAGAGCGGGCGGGCGTACCTGCGGCTGGTGGACGGCGTCCTGTACGTCTGCCCGTGGGCGACCAGGCTGCGCAGCTGGCAGGCGCTGGAGGAGCTGCGGGCCGGGGCGCCGGTGGCGCTGCTGGACACCGCGCTGCCGCCGGTGACCCGGGCGGCCGCCGAGGCGGACCGGGAGCGCTGGCGGGCGGAGCACCCGGACGCCCGGCCGTGGATCCTGACCAGCCGGTGGGAGGTGCCGGTGCGCTGGTTCCTGCCGTTCGGGGACGAGGACCGCTGCTTCGTGCCGGGCGGGGAGGGGCCGGGTGCGGAGGGGGCGGCGGCGGAGGGGTCGGTGGACGGCCCGGGCGGGGGAGGGGGGCAGGGCGGCCGGCCGGCGGCGCTGTTCTACCTGGTGCCGATGGCGCAGGCGCGCCGACGGGTGGCGCGGGCCTTCCGGGCACTGCGCGAGGCGGTGCCGGACGGGGAGCTGACGCAGGGGGCGGAGCGGGTCGGGCGCTGGCTGGAGGAGTTCCACCCGCGCTCGCTGGTGGAGCTGGACTACGGGGGCCTGGTGCATCTGCTGGGCCCGGAGCGGCTGTTGGCGGACCGTTCGGCGGGGGAGCTGGAGGAGGGGCTGCGCGCGCTGCGGGCGGGGGACACCGCGGAGGCGCTGCGGGTCCACGGGGAACTGACGGTGCGGTGGCGCCGGGTGCTGGCGCTGCGGCACGCGAACTGACGTCCGACCGCGCGTGTATGACTGTAAGAGTCCTAAGGGCTGCAGATCGGATGACCAAGGTCCCGGTTCGGGTCAATAGCTGTCGAACGTGACACTACTCACCGTTGACGCGAACTTACCCCTATGTGCAAAAATGGGACAACCAGCCCAACTTCACGTGAGCGTGCCCACTTTTGGGTGGTTCTGGAGTCGATGCGTGCTTTGCGGGGAAACGGAGGGTCTGGTCCCCTCGTAACCGGATGTCATCACTATGTGACTGTCCGCTATGGGGTGGTCCATCGCCATCCGTCGGCCTTGAACCCGTGAGGGGTCAATTTTGGCGGTTTGGTCGATAGGGCTGGACGGATGGTGTAGTTGTAGACACCAGGACAAGCCGTTCGTCCTATAACCGACTCGGCCCGTCTATGCCATTTCGGGCATCGCGGGCCAAGGTGCAGAATTTGAAGGATAGAACCGCCCTGGTTCGGTTCTCCCGAGGAGGCCGCTCATGACCGCTCGTACCCCTGATGCTGAGCCGCTGCTGACGCCGGCAGAGGTTGCCACCATGTTCCGCGTGGACCCGAAGACGGTCACCCGCTGGGCCAAGGCAGGCAAGCTGACGTCGATTCGCACGCTCGGTGGTCACCGCCGTTACCGTGAGGCGGAGGTGCGCGCTCTGCTGGCTGGGATTCCCGCCCAGCGCACTGAGGCCTGATAGGCCGAAGGC
>NZ_JBHVET010000786.1:0-3732 GCF_042802135.1 Kitasatospora sp. NPDC057512 | reverse complement strand
GGCGCTCTCCCGCGGCGGCCGTCCGGGCCCGCTGAGGGCCGATCGGCTGAAAGATGCGGATTCGACCCGATTTCCTCTCCGAATTTTACTGATTGATGGTCAACTTTACTTTCTGATGGGGATTTACCCCCTTGTCGTGATCCTCTCAGGTGCGTTGGAATGCGTCAGCTGTCCATCTGACGAGAGGATTTATATGATCGGCTGGCGGAAAACCCAGCTAGCGGCCGCCGTCACGGTGACCGCCGCGTCCATGGTCCTGAGCCTCGGGACCATCGCGACCGCTGCCCCGGCCCCCGAACCGCAGAACGCCCAGGCGGCGTCCACGGACGGGTCCCCGGTGCCGGTGATCGTCATCATGAAGGACCAGATCGCGGACGCCCCGGCCGACCACGGCCACCTCGGCGCCCGGCAGCAGAAGACCGCCGACGCACAGGCGCCGCTGCTGAACAGGGTCAAGGCCGGCGGCGGCACCGATATCAAGAGTTTCGTGGTCGGCAACGCCTTCTCGGCCACGGTCAGCCCCGCCCTGCGCGCACAGCTCCAGGCCGACCCGGCCGTCTCCTCCGTGGTGGCGGACGCCCAGGTCCAGGTCGCCCCGCCGGCCGCCGCCAAGGCGAAGGCGGCCAAGGACGCCGCCGCTGCCAAGGCGCCCAAGGCCGACGCCGCTCCCCAGGCCGTTTCGGGC
Organism: Kitasatospora sp. NPDC057512; assembly: GCF_042802135.1. Classification (NCBI taxonomy): domain Bacteria; kingdom Bacillati; phylum Actinomycetota; class Actinomycetes; order Kitasatosporales; family Streptomycetaceae; genus Kitasatospora; species Kitasatospora sp. NPDC057512. The sequence goes on along the minus strand of NZ_JBHVET010000786.1, from coordinate 3,047 downwards.
AGTAACGGCCAGGGAGCGGAGGAGAACGCGACCAACACGGTCTGCCCCTCCGACCCGGCCAAGCCGCTGCTGGAGCCCGAGGGCCTGTACTCGACCCGGGCCGTCACCGGCAACGGCAAGCCCGGCGTGGAGGACCTGGCCACCGGCAAGGGCGTCAAGGTCGCCTACATCGCGGACGGCCTCGACCCGAACAACCCGGACTTCATCCGGGCCGACGGCTCGCACGCCGTGGTCGACTACCAGGACTTCGCGGGCGACGGCTGGGACGCGCCGACCGGCGCGGCGGAGGCCTTCGGCGACGCCTCGGCGGTCATCGCCCAGGGCCGCCAGGTCTACGACGTCTCCACGTTCGTCAACTCCTCGCACCCGCTCCCGGCCGGCTGCAACATCCGCATCCGCGGCCTCGCCCCGGACGCCGACCTGGTCGCGCTGAAGGCCGGCGGCGAGATGATGTCCAACTCGTCGATCCTCCAGTCGATCGACTACGCGGTGCGGGTCGCCCACGTGGACGTGCTGAACGAGTCCTTCGGCGGCAACGTCACCCCGGACAGCGGCGCGCACGACACCATCTCGCTCTTCAACGAGCAGGCCGTCAAGGCCGGTGTCACCGTCGCGGTCTCCACCGGTGACGCCGGCCTCAGCGGCACGATCGGCACCCCGGCCACCGACCCGTCCGTGATCGCGGTCGGCGCCTCCACGGACAACCAGAACTACCAGCAGACCGGTTACGCGGCCTCCCGGTTCTCCAACGGGACCTGGAGCGACAACCGCATCTCCGCGCTCTCCTCGGGCGGCTTCACCCAGGCCGGCCGGACCGTCGACCTGGTCGCGCCGGGCGAGACGGACTGGGCGCTGTGCACGCCCGACACGAGCAAGTACACCGAGTGCACGGGCTACAACGGGCAGCCCTCGGCGATCCAGCCGTTCGGCGGCACCAGCCAGTCGGCCCCGTTCGTCACCGGTGCCGCGGCCCTGGTCATCCAGGCCTACCGCGACACCCACGGCGGCGACTCGCCGGCCCCGGCGCTGGTGAAGAAGCTCCTCACCGGCACCGCCACCGACCTCGGCGTGCCGGCCGAGGAGCAGGGCGCCGGCCTGCTGAACGTCCGCGCCGCCGTCGAGGCCGCCCGCGGCTACCAGGACGGGGACGGCACCGACGGTGCGAAGACCGTCGTGGTCACCACCGGCCAGGTCGACATCGCCGGTGCCCCCGGCTCGACCCACACCGCCGACGTGTCCGTCACCAACACCGGTGACAGCACCCAGACGGTGAGCGCCGCGACCCGCACCTTCGCCCCGCAGTCGGGCAACCAGCAGACCGTCCAGCTGGACCCGTCCTCGAAGGACACCTTCAAGTACGCGACCAACGGCGCGGACTGGGTGCAGAAGCAGGTCAAGTTCACCGTCCCGGCCGGCGCCGACCGCCTCGCGGCGTCGATCGCCTGGCAGGGCGGGCCCAACCCGGTCACCAACGGGCCGGTGGTCCGCATGACGCTGCTCGACCCCTCGGGCCGCTTCGAGACCAACACCCGTCCGCAGGGCGGTGCCACCCCGGCCAACTTCGGTCTGGTGGACGTCCCGCACCCGGTGGCCGGCGAGTGGACCGCCGTCCTCTACACCCCGGCCGGCCAGGCCGGCTACCGCGGCGCCGTCCAGCTCGGCACCGCCACCCAGCGCGCGGTGCCGGCCGGCGCCGTGAGCCCGAGCACCACCGACCTGAAGCCGGGCCAGACCAAGACCCTCAAGGTCCAGCTCACCACCCCGGCCACCAGCGGCGACTCCAGCGAGGCCGTCCTGGTCTCCGGCTCCAACGGCAACACCACCAGCGTCCCGGTCGTGCTGCGCAGCCTCGTCCCGGTCACCCAGGGCAAGGGCACCTTCACCGGCACCATCACCGGCGGCAACGGCCGCAGCGCCTCGCCGACGCAGAGCTTCTCGTACGCCTTCGACGTCCCGAAGGGCCAGAAGGACCTGCGGGTCGGCCTGACCGTCGCCAAGGACCCGAAGCTGCTCATGCAGGGCGCGCTGATCAGCCCGAACGGCACCCCGGTCGACATCGAGGGCAACGGGCAGTTCGACGCCCAGGGCAACCTGGCGGGCACCGGCAACGGTGTCTCGGCCACCGCCGTCAACCCGGCCGCCGGCCGCTGGCGGTTCGTCCTGAACGTGCTCGGCCCGGTCAGCGGCCAGGAGCTCGCCCAGGACTTCACCGGCACCATCGCGTTCAACCAGAACCAGGCCACCGCGGCCGGTCTGCCGAACGACGCCCGCACCAGGCTCGCGGCCGGCAAGCCGGTCACCGTCCAGGTGAACTACACCAACAACACCGTCGCGACCCAGCGGATCGCGGCCGACGGCCGGCTGGACCGCCGGGTGGACGTGCCGCTGGTGCCGCAGGGCACCTCGGCGACCGTCACCCTGCCGCTGAGCCTCAGCTCCGCGGTGCCGTCCTTCCTGGTGCCGCCGGGCACCGACCGGCTCAAGGCCGTGGCGGCGTCCTCGACGCCGGCGCAGATCGAGCTGAGCGCCACCACCGGCTCGCCGGACCTGTTCGGCGACCTGAAGAAGGCCCAGGACGGCTCCACCGTCTCGGTCGTCACCGACAACGGCACCGCCGAGCAGCCGGTCGTCCCCGGCACCTGGGGCACCTTCGTCCAGCAGATCGGCCCGTTCGGCACCGGCGGCGCGCCGGCCGGCACCTCCACCATCACGGCCACCGCGCACACCCAGGCCTTCGACCCGGCGCTGACCTCCAGCACCGGTGACCCGTACGCCGCCTCGGTGAACGCCTCGGCCGCGGCCGCCACCCCGGTGACCGTCGCCCCCGGCGCCACCGGCACGCTCCAGGTGACGCTGACCCCGACCGGCCCGAAGGGCAGCACCGTCAAGGGCGTGCTGTACCTGGTGTCCGGCCCGACCGGCGTGGCCACCGCCAACAACGCCCTGAACACCACCGGTTCGGTGCTCGCGGCGATCCCGTACAGCTACACCGTGAACTGACGCTCCGTCAGTCCACGTCAGGCCGAGGCCGTCCCGGGGTTCCGGGG
>NZ_JBHVET010000785.1:0-3734 GCF_042802135.1 Kitasatospora sp. NPDC057512 | reverse complement strand
GGGCCAGGCCCACCGAATGCCCGGCCGGTTTCCCACCGGCCGGGCATCCGCCTTCGTGGCGGTCGCGCCACAGCGGTGACCCGTACCGGAAAAGCAGAAAGGCCCCAGATCAACTGGGGCCTTTCTTTCGGTGTCCGAGGGGGGACTTGAACCCCCACGCCCGATAAAGGGCACTAGCACCTCAAGCTAGCGCGTCTGCCATTCCGCCACCCGGACTAGGTGTCGTCCTCGCGGCTTCCGATCTCTCGTCCGTCGCGCTGACAGATGTAACTGTAGCAAAGATCGGCTTGGGGTCCCAAAACGGTTTCCGGCGGGCTCCCGGCGGGCGGGTCCGAGGGGTGGCGGGGGCAAGGGGCGGCGTGTGGCGGGGGCGTGACCAGCGGGTTTCGGGAACGTGCGGGGGCTGGATCGGGATCGGGGGCTGGGGGAGGATGGGCGGACGTGCTCGTACGGCCCGGGTGCAGGTCCTGGGGGTGGCGCGCTGGTGCGTCGGTGCGGGCCCAAGACGCGAGGAGTGACCGTGAGCGAGCGGAGCGAGTCGGCGGCGCCGAAGGTGACGGCTGAGTCGGAGGTCGCCGAGATCTGTCGCGATCTGATCCGGATCGACACCAGCAACTACGGGGACGGATCCGGCCCGGGGGAGCGGAAGGCGGCCGAGTACGTGGCCGAGCAGCTCGCCGAGTTCGGGCTGGAGCCGAAGATCTTCGAGTCGGCCAAGGGCCGGGCCTCGACCGTGGTCCGGATCGAGGGCGAGGACCGCTCCCGTCCGGGCCTGCTGATCCACGGCCACACCGACGTGGTGCCGGCCAACGCGGCGGACTGGACCCACGACCCGTTCGGCGGTGAGATCGCGGACGGCTGCGTCTGGGGGCGCGGCGCGGTGGACATGAAGGACATGGACGCGATGACCCTGGCGGTCATCCGGGACCGGCTGCGCACCGGGCGCAAGCCCCCGCGCGACATCGTGCTGGCCTTCCTGGCCGACGAGGAGGCCGGCGGCACCTACGGGGCGCGCTTCCTGGTGGACAAGCACCCGGGGCTGTTCGAGGGCGTGACCGAGGCGATCGGCGAGGTCGGCGGCTTCTCCTTCACGGTCAACGACCAGGTCCGCCTCTACCTGGTGGAGACGGCCGAGAAGGGCATGCACTGGATGCGCCTGACGGTCGAGGGCCGGGCCGGCCACGGCTCGATGGAGAACGACGACAACGCGATCACCGAGCTGTGCGAGGCGGTCGCCCGGCTCGGCCGGCACCAGTTCCCGCTGCGGATCACCAAGACCGTCCGGGCCTTCCTGGACGAGCTGTCGGACGCGCTCGGGGTCGAGCTGGACCCGGAGAACATGGACGAGACGCTGCGCGTGCTCGGCGGCATCGCCAAGATGATCGGGACCACGCTGCGCAACACCGCCCAGCCGACCATGCTCGGCGCCGGCTACAAGGTCAACGTGATCCCCGGTCAGGCCACCGCGCACGTGGACGGGCGCTTCCTGCCCGGCTACGAGGAGGAGTTCCTGGCCGAGCTGGACAGCGTGCTCGGCCCGCGCGTGAAGCGCGAGAGCCTGCACTCGGACAAGGCGATCGAGACCGGCTTCGACGGGGCCCTGGTCGAGGCGATGCAGACCGCGCTGCGCGCCGAGGACCCGATCGCCCGTGCGGTGCCGTACTGCCTGTCGGGCGGGACGGATGCCAAGTCCTTCCAGGACCTGGGCATCCGCTGCTTCGGCTTCGCGCCGCTCCAGCTGCCGCCGGAGCTGGACTTCGCCGGGATGTTCCACGGCGTGGACGAGCGGGTGCCGGTGGACGGGCTGAAGTTCGGCGCCCGGGTGCTGGACCGCTTCATCGACGCCTGCTGAGCCGCTTCGCGCGGCGGGTGTCCGCGCTGATCAGGTGACTGGGTCGGCCCGTTCCCGGAGTGCCGGGGGCGGGCCGACCGCATTGTCCGAGCTGATGATTGTGAGACAGGAAGAAAGAGATCGACAGAAGCGATTCTGCTGGGAATTCCAGGCCGAGCATCTGTGCGAGACCTCACCGTTGCGGGTGAATGGGAGATCCACTCCGTACCCCGTTTGCCGCAGCGTCGTTCATCCCTGTGCAGCCCGCCGAACGGGTTGCGTTGTCCATACAGGAGGAATGATGAAGGTCAAGAAGATCGCCGCTGTCGCCGCCGCCACCGGTGGCCTGGTGCTCGCCGCCGCAGGTGTCGCGTCCGCTCAGGGCGGCGCCGCCGCCGAGGGTGTGGCCGCCGGTTCCCCGGGTGTCGTCTCGGGCAACCAGATCGAGGTTCCGGTGCACATCCCGGTCAACTTCTGCGGCAACACCGTGAGCGTCGTGGGCGTGCTGAACCCGGCGTTCGCCAACCACTGCGCCAACTTCTGAGTCGACCTCCGGGCCGTCGGGGCTTGTTGAGCCGACTCACGCGAGCCCCCGGGCGGCGGACGCGCCGCGCCGGGGGCGTTCGCGTCCCCGCCGGGGTACTGGATACACGGGTTCCGACACAATCACTCGATCGAGTGAAGCGGGGTTTCGTTGCTCAACCTCCCCGTTGGCCTCTCGTTAACCCGTGTGCAGCCGAAGCCCTTGCGTGATTTACGGATATACGGAAATTCCGACTTTTTTGCAAGGTTCATGCCAAGGTCGACACGTCGTCTCGAAATGTCAGGGGAAAACATGAGGAAAGTAGCCAAGAAGGGGATCCTCACGGCCGTGGCCACCGGCAGTGTGCTGGCCTCGACCGCCGGCTACGCCTACGCGGGGGGCGCCGAGGCGCAGGGGGTGGCCACCGGTTCACCCGGTGTCGTCTCGGGCAACTCGGTCCAGGTGCCGATCGAGGTGCCGATCAATGCCTGCGGCAACACGATCGATGTGGTCGGCTTGCTGAACCCGTCCTTCGGCAACCGCTGTGCCAACGTCAACGGCGGCGGCCATCACGCGTCCAAGCCCGCCCAGGGCGGCCGGTCGGAGGGCTCGGGTGCCACCGGCGCCGACCGTACCGACAGCTCCAGCGCCAGTGGGAGCCAGGGGTCCACGGCTCCGGCCGGAACCCTGCCGGCCAGCACCCTCCCGGCCAGTACCCTCCCGGCCAGTGCCGTCCCGGACAGTGCGGGTCCGGCCACCAAGGTTCCGGGCGTCGACGTCCCGAGTGCCGGCGTCCCGGGTGCCGGCGCCTCCGGTGTCGCCACCAACTCGGCGGGCGTGCTCTCGGGCAACAGCGTCCAGGCGCCGGTGGACGTTCCGGTCAACGCCTGCGGCAACTCGGTGAACGTGGCCGGCGTCGGCAACCCGGCCTTCGGCAACGACTGCGCCAACGTGGAGAAGGTCGAGAAGGTCACCCCGACGCCGCCGGCCGAGGGCTGCGTGGAGACCTGCCCGACCACCCCGCCGCAGACCTCCTCCGAGGAGGTGACGAGCGTCGCGCGCACCGGCGTCGCTCCGGCCACCTCCGCGTCCGCCGCCGTGGAGTCCGCCGTCAAGCCGGCGCCGTCCGCCCAGCTGGCCACCACCGGTGCCGGCGACGTCGAGCTGCTCGGGGCCGCCGGTCTCGCGCTGCTGCTCGGCGGCGGCGTGCTCTACCGCCGGGCGCGGGCCGGAGCCCGCTGACCCGGCGGGTCGGGGACCAGGGCGCGCGCTGAACGGGACCGGTGCGCGCCCGCCCCCGGGCGTACCTGAGGAACGACGCATCCGCGGCCGCCGAGCGAACGGGCGGCCGCGGACGCGTGAGGGCTCGCTGCCGCCCGG
>NZ_JBHVET010000784.1:0-3740 GCF_042802135.1 Kitasatospora sp. NPDC057512 | reverse complement strand
GCCCTGTACCGGAACGGCCGCACGGCCACGCTGCTGGGCTTCGGCCGCCCCCCGGCGCCGTCCGCGGACCGCCACCGGGGCCGTCAGCGCCGCCGGCGTCCCGCCGCGGCGTTCCAGGCGGCGCCGAACGCGCAGGTCAGGTGGCATTCCGCCGTTCCAGCGTCCCGAACCGCCGGGCGGCGCTGGCGGGCGGGACGGATCCCGGGGCAGCCTGTGGCCGTGCCCGGTGCCGTCCGCCGCCATGCGCGGCCGACCGCACCGAACGACCCCACCGCGGACCACCCGACCCCAGAAGGAGCCCTCCCATGCGCACCCCGAACCGACGCCCGCTCGCCGTCCTGCTGGCCGCCGCCGGGCTGGTGGCCGTCGCGGCCACCCCGGCCGCCGCCGTCCACGGCGGATCGGACACCACGACCGGGTCCCACCCGTTCGTCGTGGCCCTGGAGACCGCCGCGGGCGAGCAGTGGTGCACCGGCGCGCTGATCGCGCCGACCAAGGTGCTCACCGCGGGCCACTGCGTCGCCGAGGCCGACGACCCGGGCACCCTGCGGGTGATCGCCGGGAGGACCGACCTGACCGGCACCGGCGGCCAGGTCCGCCGGGTGAAGGCCTACCGGGTGGACCCGCGCTACACCTCCGGCCTGGACCACGACTCCGCCGTCCTCACCCTGGACCGCCCGCTGCCGCAGAAGCCGGTCCGGGTGGCGCGGCAGGGCGACGAGGCCCTGTACCGGAACGGCCGCACGGCCACGCTGCTGGGCTTCGGCCGCACCGGCTCGGACGGCCCCGGCACGCACCTCAAGCAGGCGGTGCTGACGCTGGCCCCGCCGGCCTCCTGCGACCCGTACACCTCGCCCGGCGACTCGCCCCTGCTCAAGGTCTGCGGCCTTCCGAAGGCCGGCACGACGGACAGCGTCTGCAAGGGCGACTCGGGCGGGCCGCTGGTGGCCGGCGGCGTGGTGATCGGCGTGGTCTCCACCGGCAACAAGTACTGCGACACCCAGTACCCGGTCTCGGTGTTCACCCGCGCCACCGACGTCCCCGCGCAACTGCTGTCCTAGCGGTGCCGCTGTCCGCGGGCGGCCGGCTCGGCTCCCCGGGTCCAGCGGTCAGCGCAGGACGGCGAGTTCGGCCACCACGGCGCGGTGGTCGCTGCGCGGCAGGGCGTGCTCGGAGACGTCGACGGCGGTGAGCGCGGGCCCGTGCAGGACGTGGTCGATCTGGATCACGGCCGGGACCCGGTAGTCGGGGTGGTCCTGGGGCCAGGTCGGGAAGAGGCCCGCGCCGAGCTCCTCGTGGGTGTCGGTCAGGCCGGTGCCGATCAGGTCGCGCATCGGCTTGTGGTCGAGGGTGGCGTTGAAGTCGCCCAGCAGGACCGCGTTGCGGGTGCGTCCGGGCGCGGCGGCGCGCAGGTCGTGCAGGTCCTCGGCCCAGCGGCGGGCGTCGCCGAGCGGGTAGTAGGTGTGCACGGCGACCAGCTGCACCGGGCGGCCGCCGACGTCGACGGTCAGGTTGGTGGTCGGCCAGGCCGGGTCGGCGGCGGAGCCGACGGGCAGCCGGGTGTAGAGCGCGGTGTCGGTGCCGGCCGGCCGCTCCCGGTGGGGCAGCAGGGTGCGGATGCCGGCCGCGTCCAGGGCGTCGGCGGCGGAGTCGCTCTGCTCCTCGACCGCGAGCACGTCGATCCGCTGGTCGCGCACCAGGTCGACCAGGGACTTCGGCGAGACCTGTCCCATGAAGTTGTTGCTGGTCGCCACCCGCAGCCGGGGCGCGTCGGCGGGCGCGTCGGCCCCGTCCGGGACGAACCGGGGCACCAGCCACCACAGGTGCAGCACCACCAGCGCGGCCGCGATCCCGGTCAGCCACCGTGCGCGCAGCACCGCCACCGCCGCCAGCAGCAGCACGCCGAGCAGCGCCGCGTACGGCAGCCCGGCCATCGGCAGGGCCCACACCGTGCCGTCGTCCCACCCGAGCAGCCGCACCGCCGCGAGCCCGGCCGGGCCCAGCAGCAGCACCCCGCACCCGGCCAGCGCGGCGAGCCGCCAACGGCTCCGGCCGGCGGGCGACGCGCTCTTCGACGTACGGTCCGTCACGGTGCTCCTTCCAGGGCGGCGGCCGGCGGCCATGATCACCGGCCGCCGTCGAGAAGGACGGACGCCCGCGCCCGGGCCCCGGTTCCGCAGCACCGGCCGAGGCCGGGCCCCGCGGGACGCCGGTGGCCGGAGCCGCCGACCGGGCGGCCGCGGATCCGCCCGTTTCGGGGGCCGGTTCAGAGGAACAGGGCGACGATTCCGGCGAGCAGGCCGGCGGCGATGCCCAGGACCGCTACGGCCATGAGCCCGACGAGGGTGCTGGTGAGCAGGACGCTGCCCTCCGGGGCGCGGCCGCGCCAGGCAGCGGTCAGCAGCCAGCCGGCCGACACGGTGCCCAGGACGAGGATCATGGCGGCGGCGATGCCGTACTTGACGGCGGGTGACGCCGACGGTTCGTGGGCCACGCCCTTGGCCAGCCGTACCGGCAGCAGGGTGCCGGCCCGGTGTTTCCCGTTCGTGTCCTGTACCACGATGGGCCGGGCCCGGTCCGCGCCGCCGCCGGCGGGGGTGAAGCGGCCCTTGCAGTCGGTGCCGTCGCTGTAGCCCTCGCTGTCGGACACCTCGTAGCACTCCTCCACCACGACGACGCCGTCCGGCGGGCCCAGCCCCATGGCCGCGCTCATCCGCTCCGCGGTCAGCGTCCAGGCCAGCCATGCCGCTCCGGCGAGGAGCGCCACCGCCAGTGCCCCCGCCGCGATCCGCGCTGCCGTCCGCATCCTCGCCGCCTCCCTCCCCGTATCCGCGCCCGCTCGGCGGACCGGGCCTACATCGGCCAACTGAGGATGGCAGCACCGCAGTTGACGTTCAATGCCCGCACCCGCCCGAAAGATCCCGGGGCCACGACCCCCGGCCGCCACGCCACCCCGAGGTCCGCCGTCCCGCCCCGGCGGAGGCCGTCGGGGGCGCGGACCCTCCCAGAAAACTGGGATACCGGAAGTCGACTGTCCACGGACAAGATGGGGACGAACGAGCCGGCCGCCGCGAAGGGCGCCCCGCGCGGCCGGCCCGCCCCTGTTCGACGATCCCGTCGATCCATCGATCAACCGTGGAGTGGCCCATGCGTTCCCTGTCAGTCAAGCGTGTCCTGGCGGCACTCGTTCCGGCGCTGGTCGGTCTGGGGCTGTTCCCGACCACCGCGTCGGCGGACACCCCGGCGACCGTGCTGTTCAACCAGTACTCCCAGCGCTGTCCGGACGCGGCGAGCGGCTATCAGGACATGCATCCGTGCGCCCCGTCGGACAACCCCGGCATGTGGGTGATCAGCAAGCTCGCGCCCAACCGGTACCGGATCACTGACGTCCGCGACCCCGGCGCCTGCCTGACCTCCGCCGACGCGCCGGTCGTCCAGCGCTGCTCGCTGTCGGACTCCCGGCAGGACTGGGACATCACCCGGTACGAGCCCGAGCCGGGGCGCTACGGCCTGATCGGGATGCGGATCAAGAACGCGAACGGCTGGTGCCTGGACAACACCAAGAAGACCTTCGGGGGCTGGAAGATCAGCCAGGGCCCGTGCCTCGACGACACCCACCAGCAGTGGGACATCTACCGCTCGACCTACGAGGCGCTGTGGGGCAACCCGCTGCACACGGCGGCCTGACCCCGACCGCACCGGAGTAGCGCCCACCCGGCGCGGCACAGACGCCGACGCCC
>NZ_JBHVET010000783.1:0-3744 GCF_042802135.1 Kitasatospora sp. NPDC057512 | reverse complement strand
GGACTAATAATCCCCTGGTCCGGCGTTCAGCGCTCGATCGGCTTCGCGCCGGTGGCCTGCGCCAGCAGCGCCCCGTACACCTCCGGGTCGGTGGTGTGCTCGCCGAGCCGTACGGTCTTGCGGGTGCCGTGGTAGTCGCTGGAGCCGGTGACCAGCAGGCCGAGCTCGCCGGCCAGGCCGCGCAGCCGCTCCCTGGTCTCCTCGTCGTGGTCGGTGTGGTCGACCTCCAGCCCGGCCAGTCCGGCCGCCGCGAGGTCGGCGATCACCTGGTCGGAGACCGTCCGGCCGCGCTTGACCGCGCCCGGGTGGGCGAACACCGGCACCCCGCCGGCCGCCCGGACCAGCCGGACCGCCGCGACCGGGTCGGTCTCGTGCTTGCGGACGTCCGCCCGCCCGCCGTTGGCCAGCCAGTCGGCGGTGAAGGCGTCCGAGACGGAGGCCACCACGCCCGCCTCGACCAGCGCGCTGGCGATGTGCGGCCGGCCGACCGAGCCGGCCCCGGCGATCCGCCGCACCTGCTCCCAGCTGATCTCCGCGCCGAGCTCCCGGCAGCGCTCCACGATCGCCCGCCCGCGCCGGAACCGGTCGGTGCGCACCAGGTCCCGCTCGCGCGCGAACTCCGGCTCCTCGGGGTCGAACAGGTACGCCAGCAGGTGCAGGCTGATGCCGTCCACGGCGCAGGACAGCTCGGCGCCCGGGACGACGGTCAGCCGGCTGCCCGCGGGCAGTGCGCGTACCGCCCCGGCGGCCTCGGCGTGGCCGGCCACGGTGTCGTGGTCGGTCAGCGCCACCACGTCGAGGCCCGCGGCGACGGCCGCCGCGACCAGCTCGGCCGGGCTGTCGGTGCCGTCGGAGGCGTTGCTGTGGGCGTGCAGGTCGATGCGCACGGATCGGACTCCTGGGGGCTCGTGGGTGCCGCCCAGGATAGGCCAGCGCTCAGCCGAGGAGCCGGGGGGAGAGCGCCCCGCAGGGGAGCAGGTCCAGTTCGGCGCCGGCCTCGCGCAGGTCGGTCAGCACCAGCTCGTCGTACATCACCAGCGCGGACTGCTCGGGCCAGGCGACCGCCCAGAGCCAGAGCCCGCGGGCCTCGCCGACGAACACCGCGCGGTCGGCCGGGGCGTCCGGGACGTGGAACATCGGGGTGGGCCGCCCGGCGGCCAGCAGCTTGGCGTCGGCGGGCTTGTAGAGGCCGACGGAGTCGCCCGGGTCGGGCCCGGACAGGCCCGCGTAGCGGGCGCCGAGGCCGACCCCCAGCTCCTCGGCGACCAGCACCAGCTCGCCGAAGCCGCCGAGCGGCGCGGGCCCGGAGCAGGCGACGGCGGTGGCCCGGGCGCCCGAGACGTCGTCGCCGACGTGCGCGATGCCGGTGTAGAGCCAGCCGACCGGGAGCGGCCAGGGCAGCCAGACCGGGACCTGGGAGCGGGCGACGGCGACGCCGAGGGCCTCCACACTCGGGGGCAGCACGGGCTGCATCGGGTGCACGGCTCCGTGCCGGTCGCACTGCCAGGTGTCTGAGAACAGACCGGGGGCGCGGACCCGACCGGCGCACCTCGGGCAGCTGGGCTCGCCCCTCATAGCCGTCAACGCTCCTCCCTCCGGACCGCCGCGTCAAGGACGATCACCCGTACGGAGGGCTCGGCGGCACCTGTCGGTGGCGGGCGCCCGGACCGGCGCCGGGTGGGCGTGGCACGGGCGGTTCCCGTTGGGGGATGTCCCGTCCCGGGCGGCGGCAAACGTCCGGGGTTCCGACCCCGGAAACACTGACGCCCCGTCATCGGCGAATGCGGTGACGGGGCGTCAGTCGGGTATCGGAACGTCCGGATCGGACGCTCCCGGCTCGTCGGCGGCGGGTGGGGCCTCCCGGTCGGAGGCGCCGCGCCGGGTCAGACGGTCGGGCACGGACGGATGAGCAGGCGCTCGCCGGTGCGGGCGGCGGCCTGGACGACCTCGCGCACGGTGGCGGCGTCGGCGATCTGGCGGTCGGCGGCGGAGCCGTTGGTCTCGTCGAGTCGGACGATCTCGAAGCGCATGGTCTTCGTCATGGGCGTCTCCTTTCCTGGCCCCGCGGGGCGGGGCGGGGGCGGCTGAGTCGGTATCAGCTCTCTCGGGGTCTTGCGGATCCGGAGGTGAGGCCGGATCGGGCGGGTCGTCGCGCGTGTGGCGGTCTGCTGCGGCAAGGGCTCCCCCTGCTTGCCTGGTGCGTCCAGTGCCTCGTGCACCACGGTGTCGTGGCGGTGCTACCGGGCCGTTGCCCGTCCGTAACGTCCAGGTTTCGGGTGATTGGCGCCGCGCCGGAGGCCGGCGATGATTCCCGGACAGAATCAAAGATTACCGTAACTAACGAATTTTGTCCTGTGTTGAAGCCGATCGAACTTGAAGAAGTGGTACAGACCACTTTTGGCGGACCGGGGGAACCGGCGCGGCCCCGACCGCGTCGGTCAGGCCCAGAACGCGGCCAGCGCCCCGGCCGTGGCGGCCGGCTGCTCGGCGTTGGGGGAGTGGCCGGCGTCCGCGACCACCACCCGGCGGGCACCCAGGCGCTCGGCCATCGCGGTCTGCTCCGGGACCGGCCAGGCGTGGTCCCGCACCCCGGACAGCACCAGCACCGGCAGCCCGGCGGTGGCGGCGGCCAGCTCGGCCACCCGGTCCGGTGCGGCCACCAGGTGAGCGCCGGTGACGGACAGCGCCCGCGGCACGTTGGCCAGCCAGCGGCGGTGCAGGAACTCCGCCACGGCCGGCTCCGGGACCGGCCGCGGCTGCCCGCTCTCCGCCTCCAGCTGCCGCATGACCTGCCAGATCTGCTCCAGGTCCATCCCCCGCAGGGCGTCCAGCAGCAGCCCGGTGCGGACCGCCTCGGCCGGGTCGATCGCGCCCGGGCCGGTGGACACCAGGGTCAGCGACCGCCAGGGCAGCGGGCCCTCCGCGGCCGCGGCGAGCACCGCCTCGCGCACCACCTGGCCGCCGAAGGAGTGCCCCAGCAGGTGCGGCGGGGCGCCCTCGGCCTCGGCCGCCAGCACCGCGGTGAGGGCCCGTACGTCCGCGCCGAGCGCCTCGACGGCGTACGCCGCCGGATCGTCCGGACCGCCGGTCTGGTACTGCCCGCGCTGGTCCACGGCCGTCACCCGGTACCCGGCGGCCGCCAGCGGCTCCAGCAGCGCGATGAAGTCCTCCTTGCTGCCGGTGAACCCCGGCACCAGCAGCGCCGAGCCGCGCACCGGCCCGGACGGCTCCGCCCGCAGCGCCGCGAACTCCCCGCGCCCGGTCACCAGCCGCTCGGCCCGCGCGCACCCGGGCAGCGTCAGAAACGGCGGCGTGCTCATGGGCTGCTCTCCCTGCTCGTCCTGTCGGCGCTCCCCGACGCCCAGAGCTTAGGAGGTGGGCGGAAACGCCCGAGGGGGCGGGCCGGGCCGGGTGGCCTGGCCCGCCCCCTCGGGGGAGACACGGGGGTGTCAGCTCTCCGGGGTGGCCTCCACCGGCGCGGCCGCCTTGCGGGTGCGGGTGCGCTTGCGCGGAGCCGGGACCTCGGTGGCGGCCTCAGCGGCCGGGGCCTCCGGGGCGGTCTCGGCGACGGCCTTCGGCTTGCGGGCGCGGGTGGCCTTCTTGGCCGGGGCGGGAGCCTCGGCGGCGGCCTCGGCGACCGGAGCCGCCTCGACGGCCTCGGCCTTCGGCTTCCGGGCGCGGGTGGCCTTCTTCACCGGGGCCGGAGCCTCGGTGGCCTCGGCGGCCGGGGCGGCGGCCTCGACG
>NZ_JBHVET010000782.1:0-3744 GCF_042802135.1 Kitasatospora sp. NPDC057512 | reverse complement strand
CCGGCCTACTCCATCGGCAGCGAGGGGCCGTCCGCCGGCCCGGATGCCGCGAAGTCGCGTTCGGCCTGGGCGAGTTGCTCGGCCCGGTAGTCCGAGGAGCAGGCCCGCCCGAGGGCCTGCGAAGCGGCGTCGGCACCCGGGACGTGCCCGAGGACGGCGGCGCAGTACTGGACGGCGGGGCTGGGCAGCGGTCGGAGCTCGGCCGAGCCGGCCGGGGTGGCGGCCAGTGCCCCGGCGAGGGCGAGCGAGCCGGCCAGGACGGGAGCGGCGAGGCCGCGGGGAATGCGCATCGGGGTACCTCCGGACGGGTGGGGACAGCGGCGGTGGACTCGACCGCCCGGCCCATTCGACGGGCGGCCGCCACCCGCGGCCCGGCCGACACACCGTGCACCGCACTAGTCGTACGTACGCCACCGGCGCGGCGGCCGACGGAGCCGCCGGCCGCCACCCCCTCGATCACGGCCGGCACCTCCCCGTTCCCGGCCGCCGCCCCGGGATCAGTGCCCCGGCCGCCCGGAGGCGCCCTCCGGCCACAGCTCCGCGTCGCACGCCGCCACCAGCGCGCCGATCCGCGCCCACGCCTCCTCGGCCGGCAGCGGCTCCAGCCGGCGGCCGTCCCGCAGCCGCAGCGCGACCCGGTCGTCCACGGCCTCCTTCGCCCCGATCACCGCCTGGTACGGCACCAGCCGGGCCGCGCGGATCCGGGCACCGAGGCTGCCGTGCTCGGGGCCGGCGACCTCCGCGCGCAGCCCGAGATCCAGGCAGCGCTGCCGGAACCGCTCGGCCTGCGGCAGTTCGGCCTCGGAGACGGGCAGCAGCACCACCTGAATGGGTGCCAGCCAGGCCGGGAACGCGCCCCCGTACAGCTCGATCAGGTGGGCGACCACGCGCTCGACGCTGCCGATCACACTGCGGTGCACCATCACCGGGCGGTGCTTGGCGCCGTCCGCGCCGATGTAGTGCAGGTTGAACCGCTCGGGCTGGTGGAAGTCGATCTGCACGGTGGAGAGGGTGAACTCGCGCCCGGCGCCGTCGGCGATCTGCACGTCGATCTTGGGACCGTAGAACGCGGCCTCGCCCTCCGCCGCCTCGAACGGCACCCCGGAACGCTCCAGCACCTCGGTGAGCAGGGCGACGGCGCGCTCCCAGAGCGCGGGGTCGGCGACGTACTTGCCGCCCGCGCCGGGCAGCGAGAGCCGGTAGCGGACCGGGACGACGCCCAGCGCCCGGTGCGCCTCGCGGATCAGCTCCAGCGCGGCGACGGCCTCGTCGGCCGCCTGCTCCGGGGTGCAGAAGACGTGGGCGTCGTTCAGCTGGATCGCCCGGACCCTGGTCAGCCCGCCCAGCACCCCGGACAGCTCGGAACGGTACATGCCACCCAACTCGGCCATGCGCAGTGGCAGTTCCCGGTAGCTGTGGGAGCGGGAGCGGTAGATCAGCGCGTGGTGCGGACAGAGGCTGGGGCGCAGCACCATCTCCTCGGAGCCCAGTTCCATGGGCGGGAACATGTCCTCGCGGTAGTGCGCCCAGTGGCCGGAGATCTCGTACAGCTCGCGCTTGCCGAGCACCGGGGAGTAGACGTGGCGGTAGCCGGCCCGGCGCTCGCGGTCGCGGATGAACTCCTCCAGGGAGTGCCGGATCGCGGCGCCGTCGGGGAGCCAGTACGGCAGGCCGGAGCCCATCAGCGGGTCGGTGTCGAAGAGGTCGAGTTCACGACCGAGCTTGCGGTGGTCGTGGGCCGCATGGCCGCTGGGCTCGCGGTCCTGGGCCTCGTGGCCGTCGGCCGCGTGGTCGTGCGAGGGCTGGTTGCGCATGGGGTTCTCCACTCGGTCTGCGGGCGAGTGGGACCGGGAACGGCGAAGCCCCGGGGCACTCGCCCCGGGGCTTCGGACTAGGTCAGCAGTCAGCGCGCCGGGACTCTCTCCGGCGTCGTCGTGGCGAGTGCAGCGCGCTTCATACGTTCCACGGTAACAGCTCCGTGCCGCTGGTGGTGATCTTTTCGGGAGCGGCATCGGGGTCCGGGGCTGGGTCCAGCTCCGGGTCCAGATCCGGGTCCGTGTCCGGCGGCTCAGAAGAGCGTGACGCACCCGCGTGCGGCCAGCGCCGCCAGCAGCCGGGCCGACGGCCGCACGTCATTCCACCGCAGGTCCAGCTTCTCCAGCGCGGGCAGCGCCCCCGGGTCGGCCAGCCAGTCGGGCAGTTCGGTGACCCGGTTGCCGCGCAGGTCGAGGCGGCGCAGCCGGGGAAGCCCGGCGAGTACGGCGGGCAGTTCGGTGAGGGCGTTCTCCCGGAGTTCCAGTTCGCGCAGCTCCGCGAGGCCCCCGACCGAGTCCGGCAGTCCGGTCAACTCGTTCCCGCGCAGCCAGAGTTCACGCAACGTGACGAGTTCGCCGATCGACTCCGGCAGGGCGGCGAGCCGGTTGTGCTGGGCGCGCAGCTCGACCAGCGAGGTCAGTCCGCCGATGGTGGAGGGGAGTTCGGTGAGCCGGTTCTCGCCGACGTTGAGGTAGCGCAGCGCGGCGAGCCGGCCGAGCGCCTCGGGCAGGGCGGTCAGCGCGTTGTCGTGGAGGTAGAGGAAGTCCCCGAGTCCGGTGAGGCCGCAGAGCTCGACGGGCAGCGCGGCGAGCCGGTTGTGCCCGAGGTCGAGGGTCCGCAGCCCGGTCAACCGGCCGATGCCGGGCGGGAGTTCCCGGATGCCGGTCTCGGCGAGGATGAGCACGGTCAGCTCGGTCCGGTCCCACACCTCGGCCGGCACCTCGTCAAGAGGCCGGCGCCAGAGGTTGAGCGTCACGTCCCGCAGGCCCGCCGCGTCCGTCGCTCCGACCCCGCCCGTCGTTCCCGCCGCGTCCGTCATGCCTGCTCTCCCCGGGCCGGGCCGATGCGGAACTCCGCCATCTGACGGCCGTACCAGCTGTCGGTCATCCCGGTGCCGGTCATCCCGAGGCGGCGGCAGACCGCCGCCGAGCGGGTGTTGTCCGGGGCCAGCAGGGCACGGATCTCGGTCAGGCCGTCGGCGAACCCCTTGGCCAGGACGGCCCGCGCGGCCTCGGTGGCGAAGCCCTGGCCCCAGCTGTCCGGGTGGAGGTGCCAGCCGATCTCGACCTCGCCGTCCCCGTCCCCGTCCCCGTCCGCGTCCGGCACCGGAAGCAGCAGGACCGCTCCCGCGACCACGCCGGTGTCGCGCCGTTCGACCGCCCAGACCCCGTACCGGGGGCCGGTGGAGCGCTCACGGCAGTGCTCGATGTACCGGCGGGCCTCCTCGGGGTGGGCCAGGGCGCGCGGCGTCCGGCCTAGCCACTGGGCGACCTCCCAGCGGGAGTAGATGTCGAAGGCGCGCTCCTGGTCCGCTACCGTCCACTGCCGCACCACCAGCCGTTCGGTGGTCAGCACCGTCTCCGACCCGTGTTCCGTCCCAGCCGTCACGCGCACCCCTCTCCGATGATGTGTGTGGATCACCGTACGCAGTCGGGCCGCCGACCGGAACTCCGAAGCCCGCCCGGCCCCCTGCCGTCGAGGCGGGCCGGGGCGCAGGTCGGGTCGGGTGCCACGGGCGGGCGGAGGAGCGCGGTCACGGCGTCGAAGACGGCGCGCACCAGCGTGACGGCCCGTGCCGGGCTCACGTCGTCGCTCGTCACACTGCCCCGGGCGCGGTTGTCGCGCAGCCGCAGGCAGGCGTCGACTTCGGCGACGTGCCCGTCTCCGTGCCGTGGGCCTCCCGTCGGCGCAAACGCCACCGCTCCGGCC
>NZ_JBHVET010000781.1:0-3766 GCF_042802135.1 Kitasatospora sp. NPDC057512 | reverse complement strand
GATCCTCGGCCCCGACGAGGTCCGGCCCCGGGTGCGGGTCACCGAGGCCGAGGAGGACGGGCTGCCGGAGCGGCTCGCCCGGGCGGCCCGGCTCCCGTTCGACCTGGCGGCGCAGCCCCCGCTGCGCGCTGAGCTGTTCGTCCTCGCACCGGACGAGCACGTGCTGCTCCTGGTCGTGCACCACATCGCCGGTGACGGCTGGTCCACCGGCCCGCTGGCCCGCGACCTCGCCGAGGCGTACGCCGCCAGGTGCGGCGGCCGGGCCTCCGACCGGGGCGCCCTGCCGGTGCAGTACGCCGACTACACCCTCTGGCAGCGTGAGCTGCTCGGCGACCCGGCACAACCCGACAGCCGCTTCGCCGAGCAACTCCGCTACTGGACCGATCAGTTGGACGGCCTCCCGGAACAGGTTCCGCTGCCCGTGGACCGGCCGCGGCCGGCCGTCGCCGGCTACCGGGGAGACACCCTCGGCCTCGACCTGACCGCCGAACTGCACGCCGGTCTAGCCGGGTTGGCGCGGCGTTCCGGGACCAGTCTGTTCATGGTGTTGCAGGCGGGTCTGGCGGCGCTGTACACGCGGCTCGGCGCGGGGGAGGACATCCCGATCGGTTCGCCGATCGCGGGCCGGACCGACGAGGCGCTCGACGAGCTGGTCGGGTTCTTCGTCAACACGCTGGTGCTGCGCACCGACACCAGTGGTGACCCGAGCTTCCTCGAACTGCTGGAGCGGGTGCGGGAGACCGCGCTCGCCGCCTACGCCCACCAGGACGTGCCGTTCGAGCACCTGGTCGAGGTGCTGAACCCCTCCCGCTCGCTCTCCCACCACCCGCTGTTCCAGACGATCCTCGCCGTACAGAACGCCCCGATGGGGGAGTTCACGCTGCCCGGCCTCCGGGTGTCCGCCCGCGCCGTGCCGACCGGGACCGCCAAGTTCGACCTCGGTTTCAACCTGAGCGAGCGCTTCGGCCCCGACGGCGGCCCGGACGGGATCACCGGCGTGGTCGAGTACGCCACGGAGCTGTTCGACCGGGGCACGGTCGCCGCCCTCGCCCGGCGCTGGACGCTCCTGCTGGAGGCGGCCGTCGCCGATCCGGACCGACCGATCGGCGCGATCGACCTCCTGGAGACGGCGGAGCGGCGCGAGTTGCTGGAGCACGGCAACGCGACCGCCCGAGCGGTGGCCGCCGTGCCGGTGCCGGAGGCGTTCGCGGCGCAGGTGGCCGCGACGCCGGACGCGCTCGCCCTGGCGTGTGGCGGTACGGAACTGACGTATCGTCAACTGAACGAGCGGGCCAATCGGTTCGCTCACGTGCTGATCGCCCGCGGGGTGGGTCCGGAGCGGTTGGTGGCGGTGGCGCTGCCGCGGTCGGTGGAGTCGGTGGTGGCGGTCCTCGGTGTGCTGAAGGCGGGGGCGGCCTATCTGCCGGTGGATCCGGCGTATCCGGCGGAGCGGATCGCGTTCATGCTGGTGGACGCCCGTCCGGTGCTGGTGGTGGACGACCCGGCGCTGGTGACGGAGGTGTCCGGATGGCCGGACACCGATCCGGAGGTCGTCCTGGACGTCCGGAACCCGGCGTACGTGATCTACACCTCGGGTTCGACCGGGCGCCCGAAGGGTGTCGTGGTGAGCCATGCCGGGGTGGCGAGCCTGGTCGCCGCCCAGATCGAGCGGTTCGCGATCGAACCGGGCAGCCGGGTGCTGCAGTTCGCCTCGCCGAGCTTCGACGCCTCGGTGTCGGAGATCTACACCGCCCTGCTGTGCGGGGCTGCCCTGGTGCTGCCCCCGGCGGCGGACCCGGTCGCGGCGCTGGCCGACCCGGGCCTCGCGGTCACTCACGCGACCGTGCCCCCGTCCGTCCTGGCCGCCCTGCCGGAGGGCGCGCTCACCGTGTCGACCCTGGTGGTGGCGGGGGAGGCCTGCCCGCCGGAGCTGGTGGCGCGGTGGGCGCCGGGCCGGCGGATGATCAACGCGTACGGTCCGACCGAGACCACGGTGTGCGCGACCATGAGCGACCCGCTGTCCCCGGGCTCGGGCGTGCCGCCGATCGGCCGGCCGATCGCCAACGCCCGGGTGTACGTGCTGGACGGGCGGCTGCGCCTGGTGCCGCCGGGCGTACCGGGGGAGCTGTACGTCGCGGGCGCGGGTCTGGCGCGCGGTTACCTGGACCGGCCCGGGCTGACCGCCGGGCGGTTCGTGGCCTGCCCGTTCGAGTCCGGGGAGCGGATGTACCGCACCGGCGATGTGGTGCGCCGGCGTGCCGACGGTGAGTTGGAGTACGTCGGCCGGGCGGACGAGCAGGTGAAGGTGCGCGGCTTCCGGGTCGAGCCGGGCGAGGTCGAGACGGCGTTGGCCGAGCACCCCGCCGTTGCCCGGGCCGCCGTCCTCGCCCAGGACGACCGGCTCATCGGCTACGTCGTCCCCCGCCAGGAGGAGGCCCGCGACAGCGCCCTGGAAGCGGACCACGTGGGCGAGTGGCGGGACATCTACGACGCCCTGCCCATCTCACCCGGAGAGGCCGCCTTCGGGCAGAACTTCGTCGGCTGGAACAGCAGTTACGACGCGAGCCCGATCCCTGTCGAGCAGATGCGGGAGTGGCGGGACGCCACGGTGGCCCGCATCCTGGCCCTGCGCCCCCGCCGGGTGCTGGAGGTCGGCGTCGGCACCGGCCTGCTGCTCTCGCAGGTCGCACCGCACTGCGAGACGTACTGGGCGACCGACTTCTCCGCCACCGCGATCGAGGCGCTCACCGCCCAGGTGGCCGGGCAGGAGGAGCTGAGCGGCCGGGTCGTCCTGCACACCCGCCCGGCGCACGACATCGACGGCCTGCCGGTCGGGGAGTTCGACACCATCGTGATCAACTCGGTGGTGCAGTACTTCCCGTCCGCCGACTACCTCGCCGACGTGATCGGGAAGCTGATGGGGCTGCTCGCCCGCGGCGGCGCGCTCTTCGTCGGCGACGTCCGCAACCTGCGATTGCTGCGCCCGCTGGCCACCGCCGTCCAGCTCCACCGGGCCGCCGACGGTGCCGACCTGCCCGCCGTGCGCCGCGCGGTGGAGCAGGCCCTGCTGGTGGAGAAGGAACTCCTGGTCGACCCGGACTTCTTCACCGCGCTGCGGGAGCACGGCACCGACATCGGCGCGGTGGCCGTGGAGGTCAAGCGCGGACGCCACCACAACGAGCTGACCCGCTACCGCTACGACGTCACCCTGCGGACCCGGCCCGCCGCACCGGCGGCTGGCGAGGCGGCCGTCGAGCTGCTCTGGGGCCGGGACGTGGCCGGCCTGCCGGAGCTGCGTGAGCTGCTCGGACGGCACGACGGCCGCGCGGTCCGGATCACCGGGGCGCCCAACCGCCGGGTGGCGCACGAGGCGGCCCTGGCGCGGGCCGTGCAGGGCGAGGACCTCCCGCTCGGGCGGCTGCTGGACCGGCTGCACACACCGCAGGAGGACACAGCGCCCGATCCCGAGGACTTCCACGCCCTCGGGGACGAGTTCGGCCGCCCGGTCTCCCTCACCTGGTCCGCCGCCGGCCCGGACGCCCTGGACGTGCTCTTCGACGGCGTACCCGGTGACGCCCCGGTTGAGGGGTACCGGCCCGTCCGGGGCGCCGGCACGGCGCTGTCCGCGCTCACCAACCGCCCGGCCGGGCACCGCGGCGCCTCGGCCCTCGTCGCCGGCCTCCGCGACTGGCTGGGGGCCCGGCTGCCCGACTACCTGGTGCCGTCGGCGTTCGTGGTGCTGGACGCGCTGCCGCTGACCGCCAAC
>NZ_JBHVET010000780.1:0-3777 GCF_042802135.1 Kitasatospora sp. NPDC057512 | reverse complement strand
CCCGGGAACCGCTGTCACCCGGGAACCGCTGTCATTCGGGGACGGCCGTCAGGAGGTGAACCGCACCTCCGGGTTGGCGGAGCTCGGCCCGTCGAGCAGCGGCTGCGGGACCCCCTTCAGCTGGAGGTCGAAGAACGCCCCGACGTACTGCCGGGTGAGGGCGACGGCCCGCTGGCTGCCGATGGTCGTCTCCGGGCCCTTGGGGATGCCGAGCCCGTCGAAGAAGAGCGGGAAGTCGGTGAAGCTGCCGTGGTCGGTGCCGTCGACGGTCAGCCAGCGCTTCCAGCCGTCCAGCCGGGCCCAACTCGTGGTCCATGTCGAGTCCTCGGCGCCGTCGGCCAGTGGGTGGCCCATCATCATGAACGGCTTGCCGTCGAGGCCTGACTCGGGCACCGCGTAGTGCATGGTGCCGTCCAGGTTCACCCCGGCCCGGATCCGGTCGTCGGTGAGCAGGGCCGGGACGGTGGAGGCGCCGCCGACGGAGTGCCCGGCCATGCCGATCCGGTCGCGGTCGATCAGCCGGGAGTACCGCCAGGCCGGGTGCGGGTGGTCGGTCAGCCGGTCGATGACGAAGGAGACGTCCTTCGCCCGGTTCGCCTCCAGGAGGGCCGCGCCCTTGTCGCCGTCGACCTTTCCGCACGCCTCGCAGGGGAGCGTCCGGCCGTCGGGGAAGGTGGTCCCGGTGTTCTCGTAGGTGTGGTCGATGACCGCCACGACGTAGCCGCGGCTGGTCAGGTCCTCGGCGAGGCTGCTGAGCGTGGCACGCGGCATGGTGAAGCCGGGCGACAGGACCACCAGCGGGTAGTGGCCGCCCTGGGGGCGGGCCCCGGACTCCGCCCACGTCCGGGTGCCGGACACCGCCTCGGTCGGGATGGTGTTGCCCGGCAGCTTCCCGTCCAGCAGCGCGCGGGCGGCGGCGGGCGTCATGTACGGGGCGGGGGTGCCCGTCCCGGCGTGCGCGGGGTAGTACATCGAGACCATCAGCTGGCGCGGACCGGCGTCGGGCACCCACGGGTCCGGACGGTTCCGGTCCACGAGGTGCAGGGCCTCCTGCCCGACCGCGTACGGCCCGGTCGGGCGGGGGAGTTCGACCTGGGCGGCGGCCCGGGTGGTCGGGCCCGCCGGAGCGGTGGCGGAGTTGACGGGCGGCGCCGCCAGGGCCGGCGCGGCGGCGGCGACGGACAGCGGCAGCGCGAGCAGCAGGGCCGCAGCGGCGGCGGTCGTACGAAGTCGGCTCATGTCAGCGACCGTAGGCCGCCCGCCAGGGAACTGACGTCCACTCAGCGGCGTACTGATCCCTTCCGGGGAGGCGCGGTGGCATCCCCTAGGGGACGGGCCTGGGCGGGCCTGGGCGGACCTGGGCAGGCCTGGACCGATGCTGCTCGGCCCGGGCGGGCCGGTTACCCGGCGGAGGCCGCCCGGAGGTCCTCCAGGAAGCCTGCGGCCGCACGGGCGTTGGGCACCGGGAAGGTGAGCGGGAGACCGGCCGAGTGCGTCCGGACCTCCAACTCGCCCAGGGCGGAGGCCTGGGCCGAGTGCACCTCCGGCCACCGGTAGGCCTCCGTCGCGGCGAGCGGGTGCGGCGGCCGGTGCACCAGCCCGCCGGCCGTCACCGTCAGCCGCCCCCGTACGAAGCGGACGCTCCCCTCCGTGCGCAGCGTCTCGTGCAGGGCGGCCCGGAGCCCGGGGGAGAGGTGCTCCTCCAGCTCCCGGAACAGCCTTCCCAGTCCGCCCAGGTGTGCCAGCACCAGTGGCTCGTCCGCGCCCGCCGGCCATATTCGCCCGTGCTCGTACTCCCCGTGCGGCCCTCCCGGGGAGTACTCGGTCGCCTCGATCGCGCGCCAGGGCAGCGGCTCCTCACCGCCGCCGGCCGAGACCAGCACCAGCCCGCCCTCGTGGACCCGTACGGACCGCAGCCCGGGCGCGGGCCGCAGCTGCTCGTACCCGCTCACCGCCGCCACCACCGCGGCGGCCAGCACGGGTGCGGGCCACCACTCACCGAGCGCCAGACAGACCGCCACGGAGACGGCAACCCCGCAGGAGTGCAGCCACACCCGCGTCGGCCAGGACAGCGGCCGGAACCGTCTGTGCACCCGCAGCACCGGGCCCAGTCGACCGGCCGCACCGGCAGAACCGCCCGCACCGGCCGCACCGGCCAGGTCGGCAGAACCGGTCGCACCCGCCGACCGCACCCGCGTCGGCGACCACGTCACCGCCACGTCGGCCCCCTTTCACTCGGCTCAGTCGGCGGATTCCCCCATCGGAACCGCGACTGCCAGAACTCCAGCATCGACCGCTCGCCGCCCCTGACGACAGTGCCAATCAGCACCTTTTGGCCTGGTTCGACCCCGCCATCATCGCGCCCCGGCCGGAGCCGCCCGCCACGGGGGTGGGGACGAACGGCCAAGGCCTCCCCTGGGTCGGGCCGCAGGGCCCGCCCGGGCGCCCGCACCACCGTCATACCGAGCTCCCTCCGCTCCGCAGCGGCCCCTCAGGAGGGCCGCAACCATCGGATGCCCAGGATCGACTCCGCACCGCGCCCGACGACAGTGCCGATCGGCACATTCCGACGGAAATCCCCCGCCGCGGGCGCGCGGCAGCCGCGCCCTCACCCCGTCGTCGCGAACCCGTTCTGCAGCCCGCGCAGCAGCGCCGTGCCCGCCGGATCGGCCGACCGGCGGGTGTTGGCCAGCACCACCACGCCGACCCGCTTCTCCGGGTCGAAGGCCACGAACGAACGGAACCCGCCGGTGCCCCCGTTGTGCCAGATCTGGAGGTGCCCGCCCTGCTGGGTGTGCAGCCGGTGCCCGAGCCAGCCCAGGTGAGTCCAGGCGAAGGGGTTGACCCGGTGGCGGGTCTCCCGGGTGAGGGCGATCGCGGCCGACAGCGGCACCTCCGGCTCGCGCCCGGCGGCCAGTTGGGCCCGCAGGAACACCACCAGGTCGGCGGCGGTCGACCGGAGCCCGCCCATGCCGGGTACGGCCCCGAAGCTCCAGTGCGGCACCGGCCGCCCTCCCGGCGTGTGCCCGTGCGCCAGCCGCGCGGACTGCTCCTCGTCCGACCGCACACAGGTGTCCGCCAGGCCCAGCGGCGCGCAGACCTCGCGCGCCACCAACTCCCCGTACCCGAGGCCGGACCGCTGCGCGAGGGCCAGGCCGAGCAGCCCCGCGCCGAGGTTGGAGTAGCGGAAGCCGCGCCCGGGTGCGGTCCGCAACCGCGTCCGCGCGAGCCCGTCGAGCACCCGCTCGGCGGTGCAACCGGCGTACGGATCGGGCTTGTTGGGGGACAGCAGCGACTGCGCCAGCATGCCCCGGGGCAGCCGGGGGAGCCCGGAGGTGTGGGTGGCGAGGTGCCGCAGGGTGATCGGCTGCGGGCCCCTGGCCGGGACGACGGCCCGACCGCCCGAGGCCCCCGTGAGCACCTCGGCGAGCGGTTCGTCCAGCCGGACCGCGCCGTCGAGCGCCAGCCGCGCGAGCACGAGCGAGGTGAACACCTTGGTGACGGAGCCTATGTCGAACAGCGTGTGCGGCCCGGGCACCCCACCGCCCGGCCCGGTCCGCCCGGCACCCCGGATCTCCACGTCGTCGCCGGCCAGCCCGGCGACCACCGCACCGACGTGGCGGCCCGCGAGCCGGTCGGCCGTCTGCTGCACGAGGCAGGCGAGTTCGTTCATGCTCGCGAGCCTAGGGCGTGTCTTCGAACTCGCGTCTGCGGGGCGACGCCGGGGCACGCACCTCGCCGCGTTGTCGTCGGTCGCCAATGCTCCGCAGTGGCTCC
>NZ_JBHVET010000779.1:0-3778 GCF_042802135.1 Kitasatospora sp. NPDC057512 | reverse complement strand
GCCCCGGACCCGCCCGCCCAGCCCGACCGCCCGAGCACAGTCCCCTCCCGCACGGGCCCCCGGCGGCCGGCCGCCCCCGGGCGGCGCCGCCCCGCCGGGCCCGGCGGCCGACACCCCGCCGACACCGCCGCCCGGCCGCCGCCCGGCCATCACCAGCACCCGCCGCCGACCCCGCGACGGACGCCCCGCCGCGGCGCCCAGCGCCTCGCACACCGACTCCCGCACAACAGTCATGGCTCCTCCTTCTCGCTCACCCGACACCGGACCTCGTCGGCCGCCCCGGCTGGGAGTGGCCGACGCCGAGGAACATACACAGAGCCACTGACAATTCACCCCAAGTAATCGAACAAGCTCAGCACCACCTCCGCCGACCGCACGACACCCGGGGCCCGCCGTTCCCTCCGGGGCTCCTGGGGTGTGTGGTTCCCACCGGGCCGGGCGGGATTGTCAGTGGTGCGCGTTAGGGTCGGGGACCATGCGACTGCTGCATACCTCCGACTGGCATCTCGGGCGCTCGTTCCACCGGGAGAGCCTGCACGACGCCCAGCGCGCCTTCCTGGACCACCTGGTGGAAGTGGTCCGGTCCGAGGGCGTGGACGCCGTGCTGGTCGCGGGGGACGTGTACGACCGGGCGCTGCCCGGGCTGGAAGCGGTCGCGATGTTCGACGACGTGCTGCACCGGCTGGCGGACCTCGGGGTGCCGACGGTCTTCATCAGCGGCAACCACGACTCGGCCCGCCGCCTCGGCGTCGGCGCGGGGCTGATCGGGCGGGCCGGCATCCATCTGCGGACCGACCCGGGCGAGTGCGCCGAGCCCGTCCTGCTGGCGGACGAGCACGGCCCGGTGGCGGTGTACGGGCTCCCCTACCTGGAGCCGACGCTGGTGCGCGAGCGGTTCGGGCTGGCGAAGGGCGGGCACGCGGCGGTGCTCGGCGCCGCGATGGACCAGGTCCGGGCGGATCTCGCGGCGCGCCCGTCCGGCACCCGGGCGGTGGTGCTGGCGCACGCCTTCGTCACCGGCGGCGCCCCGAGCGACAGCGAGCGGGACATCGCGGTCGGCGGCGTCGCCTCCGTACCCGCGGCGGTCTTCGACGGGGTGCACTACGCGGCGCTCGGCCACCTGCACGGCTGCCAGACGCTCGCCCCGCACCTGCGCTACAGCGGCTCCCCGCTCGCCTACTCCTTCTCCGAGGTGAACCAGCGCAAGACCATGTGGCTGGTCGACCTGGCCGCCGACGGCTCGGTGACGGCGGAGCGCGTCCCCTGCCCCGAGCCGCGCCGGCTGGCGACGCTGCGCGGCACCCTCGACGCGCTGCTCACCGAGGAGCGGTACGCCGAGCACGAGCAGTCCTGGGTGCAGGCCACGCTCACCGACGCGGCCCGGCCGAGCGAGCCGATGGAGCGGCTGCGCCGCCGCTTCCCGCACACCCTCCAGCTGCTGTTCGACCCCGAACGGAGCGAGGCCGAGCCCTCGCAGTCGTACGCGGCGCGGGTCAGCGGCCGCGGGGACCTGGAGATCGCGGAGGGCTTCCTGCGGCACGTCCGCCCCGGTGCCGAGCCGGAGCCGGACGAGCTCGGCTGGCTGCGCGAGGGCTTCGAGCACGTCCGGGAGACCACCGACCGGAAGGCGGACCTGCCCCGATGAGGCTGCACAGGCTCACCGTCACCGCCTTCGGCCCGTTCGCGGGAAGCGAGACGGTGGACTTCGACGCGCTCGCCGCCGGCGGGCTGTTCCTGCTGCGCGGCGCCACGGGAGCGGGCAAGACCAGCGTGCTGGACGCGGTCTGCTTCGCCCTGTACGGCGAGACGCCGGGCGCGCGCCGGGCCAACCGGCTGCGCAGCGACCACGCCGACCCGAAGCGGCTGACCTCGGTGGAGCTGGAGCTGACGCTCGGCGGGCGGCGGCTCCAGGTCACCCGGCTGCCGGAGCAGCGCCGGCCGAAGAAGGTCGGCACCGGCACCACCGTGGAGCGGGCGCAGACCCTGCTGCGCGAGTGGGTCGCCGACGCGGGCGACGGTACGCCCGGCTGGCGGGGGCTCAGCAAGTCGCACCAGGAGGCCGGGGAGGAGATCCACCGGCTGGTCGGCATGAACCGGGAGCAGTTCTGCCAGGTGGTGCTGCTGCCGCAGGGCGACTTCGCCCGCTTCCTCAAGGCCGACTCGGAGGAGCGCGGCAAGCTGCTGCGGCGGCTGTTCGACACCGAGCGGTTCCAGTACGTGGAGGCCTGGCTGGCCGAGCAGCGGCGCGGCCAGGAGGCCGCCGTCCAGGCCGGTCGGCGGCGGCTGCGGGACCTCGCCAGCAAGGCCGAGCAGGCGGCCGGTCCGGACGCCGAGCCCGCCGCGGGCTGGGTGCCGGCCGAGGACGACGCGGCCGGTCTGGCCGCCGGGGTGCTGGGCTGGGCAGCGGTCCTGCGCAGCGGCGCGGCCGAGCAGCTCGCCGTCGCCGAGGCCGCCCTCGCGGGCGCCGGGGCGGCCCAGCGCGCCGCCCAGGAGCGGCGCGAGGCCGCCGAGGAGCTGGCCGGCCGCCAGCGCCGGCACCGGGAGGCGCTGGGCCTGGCCGAGCGGCTGGCCGGCTTCGAGCCCGCCGCGGCCGCGGACCGGCAGCGGCTGGCCGCCGCGCAGGAGGCCGTCGGGGTGGAGTCGGCGCTGCGGCTGCGGGAGAGCGCGGCCGAGGCGCTCGGTCGCGCCCGGCTGGCGGAGCGCCGGCAGCGCGAGGTGCTGGCCGGTTCCGGCGGCGAGGGCCGGGAGCTCGCCGGGGCGGACGCCGCCGGGCTGGCCGAGGCCGAGCTGCGGCTGCGGGCCGAGGTGGTCCGGCTGGAGGCGGCGCGGGCGGAGGAGCGGCGCTGCGCCGAACTCGCCCGCGAGCAGCGCTCCCTGACGGAGGACCGGCGAGCCGCCGAGGAGCTGGCCGAGGAGGCCGAGGACTGGCTCGCCGAGTTCGAGGGCGGGCTGGGCCGTCTGGAGCAGCAGCACGCCGAGGCCCGGTTGGCGACCTCGCGGGTCGAGCAACTGGACGGGCAGCGCGCCGAGTTGACCGTCCGCCTGGGCGCGGCCCGGGAGCGCGACGGCCTGTGCGCCGAGATCGCCGCGGCAGAGCCCCGGGTGGTCGCTCTGCGCGCCGCCGCGTTGGACGCCCGCGAGCACAGCCTGGATCTGCGGGACCGCCGGCTGAGCGGCATGGCCGCCGAGTTGGCCGAGCAGCTGCGGGCGGGCCAGGCCTGCCGGGTCTGCGGCTCACCCGAGCATCCGGCGCCCGCCGAGGCCGCGCCCGGCAGTCGGGTCGGCGCCGAGGACGAGGAGCGGGCGCGCCGGGCGCAGGCCGCCGCCGAGCGGGTCTGGACGGAGGCCGACCAGGCGCTCACCGCGCTGCGGGTGCGCGAGGCCACCGCCGCCGGCGCGGCCGGGCCGGACGGTGCGGAGGCGCTGGCGCAGGCCCTCGCCGGGCTGGAGTGCGAGCACCGCGAGGCGCGGCACGCGGCGGAGGCGCTCGGCCGGGTCGAGCAGGAGATCGCCCGGCTGTCGCAGGACCGTGCCCGCCGGGTCGACGAGCTGCACGAGGCCAAGGAGCGCGCGGCCGTCCTCTCCGACCGGCTGCTGGCGCTCGACACCGAGCAGCGGACGCTGACCGCCCGGGTGGCGGCCGCCCGGGGCGAGGCGGCGTCGGTCGCCGACCGGGCCACGGCCCTCACCCGGCTCACCGAGGCGGTCGCCGCGGCGGCGACGGCCGCCCGGGCGCACGCGGAGGCGGCGGCCCGGCTCGGCGAGGCCGAGGAGGAGC
>NZ_JBHVET010000778.1:0-3788 GCF_042802135.1 Kitasatospora sp. NPDC057512 | reverse complement strand
GGGCGGGCAGCGCGCCCAGCAGGGCGAGGGCCAGCGCCGCCGCCTTCGTCGACAGGGCCATCGGCTCAGTCGATGTGGGAGCGGTGGGACTCGATGATGCGGTACTGGCTGGAGGCGTAGTCGTAGGAGACGTAGGCCGTCCAGTAGTCGCCGCTGACCGCCGGGACGCTGGTCAGGTACGAGGTGCCGTGGTCGTAGGCCCACTGCCAGGTCTCGTAGCTGTTGACGCCGATGGCGTTCGGGTCGCGCTTGTAGAGGCCGATCCAGTCGTACTTGCCGACGTTGTTCGGCGGGGTCCAGTTGATCTGGACGTAGCCGCCGTTCTTCTCGGCCCAGGTCGTGGGCGCGTCCGCCGCCAGCGTCGAGTTCGGCGCGCTCTGGACGCTCTGGACGCCGGCGGGCACCGCCGCCGAGGCGGTGGCCGTGCCCGCGAGGGGCAGGGCGACGGCCGTCACCAGGGCCGCGACGGCGGCGGCACGGGTGCGAAGGGGAATACGGGACATGCGAGTCCTCCAGGGTCGTCTGCGGGCGGCCCCACCTGGCGGCCGCCGAGTCCGTGACCGGACCGGGAACACGCTCGTGGACTCCCGCAGACAACCGGTCAACGCCCGGTCGACAACCGGTCGACGCCCTGGTCGGCACGGCGGCGGGCGGGGCTTCCCGGTATGGCCCGCACGTGCCGTGCCGCGTGGTGAAGCGGCCTCCGCGGTGGTGTTACGGTCGCACCGCGCCGACCGGCCGGTCCGGGCGAAGGGCAGTGAGGGAGCTGAACGTCGTGGACGGATACACGGATCCTTACCAGGTGTTCATCGACGTACTGGCCCACCGCCATGCGGGTGCCCAGCGGCAGGCTCTGACCGGGGAGTCGATCGCCGCCTACGCCGAACTGAACCACCTCCTGGGGCGCACCAAGGGAACGCTGGCAAGGGCGGCGTGGCTCGACTGCGCCGACGAGCTCGACCGGTGCGTGAACCTCTACAGAAGCGCCTGGACGCGGTTCGCCTCGGTGGTCGGCGACGACTACCCGAACGGTGCGGACACCGCGCCCTCGCCGGAGCTGGGCCCGGAGACGACGCGGGCGTTCCAGGAAGCCGCGGACGGGCTCCGGGCCGTGCTCGACGTCCTGCGGAGGGAAGCCCGCCTGCTCGGCTGCGAGAGCTGGGCGCGTTAGGCGGTGTCGTCGATGTGGTCTTGGCTAGTAGATCACGGTGCGGTGTGGTGAGGCCTTGTCGCCAGGCGCGGCAAGACCACGAGGTCCTACCAGGCGGCCGTCACCTTGCTGTACTCCTCATGTGGGCGTGATCCTTGGCCACATCACCTTGAGCGAGACGCGCAGACGATGTCCTTGATCAACGCGCCCTGAAGCCCAGGCGCCTCGGAATGTCGTCCATCCTGCACATCTCCGCGACCTGCTCCGTCAAGCGGTCCAGGGCATCTTCCAGGGAGAGCTGATCGCTCCGCTCCAGGTGGAGAGTGTGGAGGCCGGCGCCGAATTCACCCCGGGGCTGATCGAGATCGATGTCCACCAGGGCTTCCACGGCCCAGCCATCCGATGTGACCGTCGCGCCTGCGGAGAACCGTAGCTCGCTGACGTCGGGACAGAAGGCGAAGCAGTGGTGGAGAAGCAGCTCTGGGCCGGCAGGGCGCTGTTCGATCCGAATGGATGGCACCAGCCCGGACTCATCGCCAAAGGCGAAGGCGATGTAGAGCTGGGTGGTGAAGTCGTCCAGTTGTCTGTGCAGTCGGTTCATCGTGGTGAGCAGGAGAGCTACACCCCGGGCCTCACTCGCACCTGCGGCGTTCAACATGGGTAGATCATCGCGCAGAAGCGATAGCGCCTGAAGCCGGGTATGCAGGAGTGCGTCTGCCGTACTTCGTGCCGACAGCCCTGAACCTCAGTGGGATATCGCGACCGTTGGACGAGATGTCTCAGGAGCTTCTTTCCGGCACGGGTGGTGGCGTCGAAGGCGTCGGGCAGGGCGGCGCCGGGGGCGTCGTCCTCGGCGATCCACGTCCACGCGGGGCGGTACTCGCCGTCGGCGAGCCGGGACCGGTACGTGTCGGCAGTGAGGTCGCAGGCCGGGTCGGCGACGAGGAGGGGGAGGGCGCGGTCGAGGTCGGACGGGGTGGTGGGGCGGAAGGGCACGGTGCCTCCGGGGCGGTGGGGGCGGGGTGCAACCGGTCCTCCCCGAGGGCCGCCGTGCACGGCGGGGGATGCGGGGCCGGGGGAGGGGCGGTGGCGGGGTCCGTCACAAGTGGAGCGCCCGCCACCGCCGGAGTGCAGAGAGACCGCCTCGGGCCACCGGGGCCGGGCGGTCTCTGCTGTTCGGGCGGGCCCATGCGCCAACACGGCCCGCTGCCGATGTTCCCGAGAATGTTGGAGTGAACAGCGCCCCCCGGGTTCCGGACCCGCAGGTCCGGGTGACGCCGCTGTCAATCGTCACACCCGGCCAGGACGGCTTACAAGGGCGCGCTGCACAAAGGCGCATCAAAATCCGGTTTCGATTCGCTGAACTGCGGCTTCCTGGTACGGCGTTCGCAAGATTTCAGGTAGGGGCCGGGACTGTCGCGCATCAATCGACGCGATGTTCGCGGAACCGATTGGGATTCACCCATATGCCTGACAGAGTGTCATCCAACGGGCACCCCGTGCGACGCCAACCGCACAAGTGCCCACCCGTTGGAGTGGACAGTGATATAGGAGGGTTCCCTCGATGACGAGGAAGCGGAACAAGCGCGTCCCCATCCCCTGCGTGGACGGCGTCCCGAGGCCCGCGCGCCGCCCGGCCCTGACCTGGCCGTTCGTGGCCGGACAGTCGTCCGTGACGGCCGTGACCGCCGGTCAGGTGGCGGTGGTGATCGTCGTGGTCGTCCTGACGGTCGCGCTCACCGCCGTCCTGGTGGCGACCGGCATGTCGGCCGGAGTGGCGCTCGAACTGACCACCGGGGGCTGGCTGTTGGCCTCCAGGATGCAAAGGGGACGGGCCTAGGGGAGAGCGCCTGCCTGCGATGGGACGCCGAGAGAACCCGATCGAGACGACCGAACCGGCGCTGAGCCGACTGGCCGCCTGGCTGCGCGAGCAGCGCGAGCAGGCCGGGTTGACGTACAGTCAGCTCGCCGTTCGGACCAACTACCACGCCACCACCCTGCAACGGGCCGCCAGCGGACGCTCCCTGCCGAGCTGGAAGGTCGTCGAGGCCGTCACCAGCGAATGCGGCGGCGACCTCAAGACGGCCCGGCGCAAGTGGGTCCACGCCAACTACTGGGCCCACGTGCCCCGCCCCTCGGGCAGCCGGCGGCTGCGCGCGCCGAGGCGGGTCGACCCCCAGCAGGTCGACTCCTTCGCCGACCTGCGCCGGGCGATGCACGAGATGCGCCGCAAGGCCGACTGGCCCTCCCTGCGGGAGCTGGACCGCCGGGCCCGCGACCGGGGCGGGCGCCTGCCCTCCAGCACGCTGGCCCTGGTCCTCAAGGGCGAGGCCCCGCTGCGCAAGCCCGTCTTCCTCGCCTACATGGAGGTCTGCGGGGTCCGGGAGGCCCGCCGCGCCCTGTGGGCGGCGGCCTGGGACCGGACGAACAACGCCCGCACCCCGTTCCCGGTGAACTCGCGCACGTACCAGAGCGAGTTCACCCGGGCCATGCAGTCCTCCAGCGCCGGGACGTCGACGGACATCCTGTTCCGGCTCTGGATGACCCTGCGCACCAACCTGGCCGCCGACCGCGACGAGGGCCCCGGCCACTCCGGCGCGGCGGGCCGCGGAGGCACCGACGACAACCCGCCGGTGCT
>NZ_JBHVET010000777.1:0-3796 GCF_042802135.1 Kitasatospora sp. NPDC057512 | reverse complement strand
CCCCCACCGTCGGCGGAACGGCTCGGCGGGTGGGACGGTCGGCACGGTGCGACGGTGCTCAGCGGACCGGGCCGGCGCGGTCGGCGCTGTGGAGGAGGACGGGCAGGGCGGCGGCCAGGCGGTCGTGCCGGTCGGTCCCTTCGTGCTGGTCGTGGCGGGCGGCGAACGGCAGCCGTAGGTGGCTGCGGAAGCCGTCGACGGCGGAGAAGGCGGGCCCGGGCACCACCAGGACCCCGGCCCGGCGGGCCAGTTGGGCGGTGGCCTCGGCGTCGGTGCCGGGGAGCTCGACCCACAGCGCGGAGCCGCCGGCCGGCCGTTCCCAACGCCAGTGCGGCGCCTGTGCGGTGAGCAGCCGCTCGGCCGCGGCGAGGCGCTCGCGCAGCTGCGCACGGCGCCGGGCCCGCGCCTCCGGCAGTCCCTGGAGCAGCCGCACCGCGAGCAGTTGCTCCACCACCGGGCAGGAGAGGTCGACGGACTTGCGGAGCTCGGCCAGGCGGTGGATGACCGGGCGGGAGGCGCGGATCCAGCCCAGCCGCAGACCGCCCCAGTAGAGCTTGGAGAGGGTGCCGATGGTCGCGGTCGTACCGTCCGGCAGCTGTGCGGCGAGCGGGGGCGGTGCGCCGTCCTCGGACCGGGACAGCTCCGCGTACGCGTTGTCCTCGACGGTGTACAGGCCGCGCTCGGCGAGGACGGCGGCCCAGGCCCGTCGGGTGGGCCCGCTCATGGCGCGTCCGGTCGGGTTGTGCACGGCCGGCTGGAGGTACACCAGGCGCGGGCGGATCCGGCCGGTCAGCCGGGCCAGGGCGGCGGGCCCGTGGCCGGGGGTGTCACCCGCGCCGTACGCCGGGAGCGGCAGCAGCCGCGCACCCCGGGCGCGGAGCGCCTCCAGGGCGCCCCGGTAGGTCGGATCCTCGACGACCACGGTGTCGCCCGGCTCGACCAGCCCCTGGGTGATCAGCCAGAGCGCCTGCTGGGACCCGGCCGTGACCAGGATCTGGTCCGGCGAGGTCGGCAGGCCGGCCGCGCGGTACTGCTCCGCCAGCAACTCGCGCAGCCGCGGCAGCCCGTACGGGAGGTAGCCGTCATCGGCGAGCGCGGCGGCGAGGTCCCGGCCGGACAGCGAGTCGAGGGCGTCCGCCACGGCGGGCAGGCCCTCCAGCGCCCCGCTGGAGAGGTCGACGACGCCCTCCCGGGTGCCGAAACTGGCGAGCCGACCCTCGCCGACGGGCTCGCCGACCGCCCCCGAGGCGCGCAGCCGCGAGCCGCTGCCGTGCCGGCTCTCCAACCGCCCCTCCGCCTCCAGCAGTCCGTACGCGGAGGTGACGGTGGAGCGGCTGACCCCGAGGGCCGAGGCCAGCGCCCGCTGGGAGGGCAGCGCGGTGCCGGGGGCCACGTCGCCGCGCTCGGCCAGTTCGCGCAGCGCGTCCGCGAGCAGGCGCGGCAAGGCCCCTGGACCGTCGGCGGCCCAGCCGGTGAGCAGGCGCGACAGTCGGGTGGCGGGAATCCGGTCCATGCCGTCCATGATGCCCCGGTGGCCCGGTCCGCCGTCCGGGGTCACCGTCCGGCCGGACGGGTCCGCCGCAGGCCACTTGCCCGCAAGTGGTCTTTGCCGCCGTCCCGGCCCGGCCGGATGATCGGGGAACCGTCCGTTCAAAGGAGCAGGGACATGGCGACCGTCGTGCTGGTCGGGACACTGGACACCAAGGGCGCGGAGTACGCGTGGCTCACCGAGCGGCTGCGGGCGGACGGCTGCGAGGTGGTCGTGGTGGACGCGGGCGTGCTGCCGGCGCCGGCCGGCACCCCGGGCGCCGACCTCGGCCCGGAGGAGGTCGCTGGCGCCGCCGGCCACGACCTCGCGGCGCTGCGCTCCGCGGGCGACCGCGGAGCGGCCGTGACGGCGATGGCCCGGGGCGCCGAGCGGGTGGTCGGCGAGCTGTACCGGGCCGGCAGGCTGCACGCCGTCCTGGCGGTGGCCGGCAGCGGCGGGTCGTCCATCGCGGCCCGCGCGATGCAGGCGCTGCCCGTCGGGGTGCCCAAGCTGCTGGTGTCCACCATGGCGGGCGGGGACGTTGCTCCGTACGTGGGCAGCAGCGACGTCACCCTGATGTACAGCGTGGTGGACGTCGCGGGCATCAACTCGGTCTCCTCCCTGATCCTCGGCAACGCGGCGGCCGCCGCGGCGGGGATGGCACACCGGTACGAGCGGGTGCTCGCCGCCCCGCGCCCGCCGGGCCGCCCGCTGGTCGCCGCCAGCATGTTCGGCGTGACCACGCCCGCGGTCGACGCCGCCCGCGAGCACCTGGACGAACTCGGCTACGAGGTCCTGGTGTTCCACGCCACCGGGGCCGGCGGCCGGGCCCTGGAGAAGCTG
Source organism: Kitasatospora sp. NPDC057512 (assembly GCF_042802135.1). Classification (NCBI taxonomy): domain Bacteria; kingdom Bacillati; phylum Actinomycetota; class Actinomycetes; order Kitasatosporales; family Streptomycetaceae; genus Kitasatospora; species Kitasatospora sp. NPDC057512. The sequence goes on along the minus strand of NZ_JBHVET010000777.1, from coordinate 1,425 downwards.
GCCGCGGGCGGCTTCCTGGCCGGCGTCCTGGACCTGACCACCACCGAACTCGCGGACGAACTGGTCGGCGGCGTGCTCAGTGCCGGGCCCGACCGGCTGACCGCGGCCGGGCGGGCCGGGATCCCCCAGGTGGTCGCGCCGGGGGCGCTGGACATGGTCAACTTCGGCCCCAGGGAGACCGTCCCCGACCGCTTCGCCGAGCGGCGGCTCCTGATCCACAACCCCACCGTGACCCTCATGCGCACCACCGCCGAGGAGATGTCCGCCGTCGGCGCCGACCTCGGCCGGAAGCTCAACGCGGCGCGCGGCCCGGTGACGGTGCTCTGGCCGCTCGGCGGGGTGTCCGCCGTGGACGCGCCGGGCGGGCCCTTCCACGACCCGGCCGCCGACCGGGCCGGCGTGGCGGCGCTGCGCTCGGCGCTGGCCGACGGCCCGGTCGAACTGCGCGAACTGGACGCCCACCTGAACGACCCGGCCTTCGCCGTCGCGGCCGCCGACCGGCTGCACCAGCTGATCACCGCGCAGGCCTGACCCGTCACCACGACCCCTACCGAACGAGGAGCACACCCGTGAACCGCACCGAAGCCCTGGCCCGTCTGACCGCGCAGATCACCGCCGGAACGCCGGTCATCGGGGCCGGCGCCGGCACCGGCCTGTCCGCCAAGTGCGCGGAGGCCGGCGGCGTCGACCTGCTGATCATCTACAACTCGGGCCGCTACCGGATGGCCGGCCGGGGCTCGCTGGCGGGCCTGATGCCGTACGGCGACGCCAACGCCATCGTGCTGGAGATGGCGGGGGAGGTGCTGCCGGTGGTCCGCGAGGTGCCGGTGCTCGCCGGGGTGTGCGGCACCGACCCGTTCCGGATCATGGGCAACTTCCTGGACCAGCTGAAGGCCGTCGGCTTCACCGGGGTGCAGAACTTCCCCACGGTCGGACTGATCGACGGCACGTTCCGGGCGAACCTGGAGGAGACCGGCATGGGCTTCGGACTGGAGGTCGACATGATCCGCCAGGCCCACGAGCGCGAACTGCTCACCGCCCCCTACGTGTTCGACCCGGAGCAGGCCGCCGACATGGCCCGGGCCGGCGCGGACGTGCTCGTCCCGCACGTCGGGCTCACCACCAAGGGCTCCATCGGCGCGGCCACCGCGCTCACCCTCGACCAGGCGGCGGCCGCCGTGCAGGAGATGCACGACGCCGCGAAGCGGGTCAACCCGGAGATCATCGTGCTTTGCCACGGCGGCCCCATCGCCGAACCCGAGGACGCCCGCTACGTGCTGGAGCACACCACGGGGATCGCCGGGTTCTTCGGCGCCTCCTCGATGGAGCGGCTGCCCACCGAACGCGCCATCACGGAGCAGGCCCGCGCGTTCAAGTCCCTGCCGCTGGGCTGAGCCTGGGCGGGTCGGCGGCGCCCCCAGGGAC